>JAWLEH010000156.1:0-6290 GCA_041686215.1 Balneolaceae bacterium
ATGTAACCCCGCACTGCACGCCGCCAACCACACGGCGCTTGTACGGGGCTATGGATATGATGCCCCTGCCGGGGCATTTTGTTTCGCACAGGCGCGAAACCCGTTGTAGTTTAGTACGCGATAAGACATGTCATTTAATGCCGATGCTTTTGCCCCAATAAGATAGTATACGACATTTTGAAGATGATAAGATTAGATCTCCCCTGGAGAGGCTGACATTACCCATATAACCTTAAAATCATTTAAATGGTGCCGGAATTAAATCAGGGAGCCACTTGCCGGTTTCTAATTTTCAACGCCGAATCTGGAAGATCGTATTTGTAACTATCGCCGCCAGGGAGATGATGGATGAATAGATCGCAATTCTCTCTTGTGGACTCAACTCCGTCTTCTCTTCTTCCTGGGGTATCACAACAGTTGCACCCGGTTCCAATTTCGGGTCATTCCGGAAGAAAAGAAACCTTTTTGACCGGTCCACTTCACCATTGGCGTACACAACATAGGTTCGTTTTTTCAGCGCCTGGTCCGTAAATCCTCCGGCCCGGTCAACAGCATCGCGTATGGACATACCATCCTCGTATCGCACCTGAACCGGGAATAATACTTCTCCTTCAATGGTTACGGTTTGCAGTTCTGCAGGAACTTCAAGCCTGTCTCCCGGCATGAGTTTCAGATCCTGCGGGCCACCGGGGTTTCTCATAATATCTGCCAGGCGGATCCCCACTTTGGAACTGCCCCGCCTGCCGATTTCCACTCGTTCGTCAGCTACATCCAGTTCACGAAGTGTCTCTTCATCTTGTTCAGGATCACGGCTAAGGGATGCACCTTGAGTATATGCAAACTCGGAAAGTCCCCCCGCCCATTCTATCAAATCACTGATTCTTGCATTCCGGTTATCCAGTACGTAGCTGCCGGGGAAGTTGACTTCTCCTTCTACCTGAACCGACTGCTGCTGCCTGTAATTTGGCATCGACCGAACCAGGATCTGGTCAAACGGCTGCAGTTCAAAATCTTCGTCTCCTCTGCTGAATTCAAGACTTTCGTCAATTTCAAACTGGAATCGTTCAGCCAGCTGGTCTCCTTTAATAAACCGGTCTTCATCCGTGAGCCGCCGGTTTACTTCAACACGGTACGGCGCGGCTGATTCACGAAAACCATCTGCCAGGTAAATCGCATCACTGACCGTCAGATTTTCAACATACTCAAATTCTCCGCCCTCATTCACGGCCCCGTTCACCTGAATCGTATACTCTTCACGAAGATCAAAAAGGGAAGAAATTTGTACAATATCATCTTTTCGAAGCGAGATATCTGATGCATTTCCATCCATAATATCCGCCACCGAAAACGCAATAGAACGAACGGTCAGATCGTCTTGTGTTCGAAATATCACGCCGCGCTGCATGTAGGCGTCTTCCCGCAGGCCTTCGGCTTTTTCAATCAGGTCGGTCAGGGTCATTCCTTCATTCAACTCAAACTCGCCTTCCCGGAATACTGCCCCACGAATAGCTACACGATTTGAAAATCGATCCAGAAGTTCACCAACCCGAAGTTCATCTCCTCCCTGAAGTTCTAAATCACCGCCCTCAGGCCAGTTCACATCGCTGATGCTTCGTTGAACGTCCGTATTTCGCCGTAAGACCAGGCGTTTTGTATAAGCTCGCTCTGTAAACCCGGAGGTAAATTCGATCAGATCACTCAGCGTTTCCCCTTCTTTCATCTCAAAAATGCCGGGACGTTTTACCTCACCCCGCAGACGAACCCGGTTGATATAAGGATCTATCTTGATGATATCCTGATCACGCAGACGAATGTTATCACTTTGGTCGCCGTAGACAAGAAAATCGTAGAGATCCAGCGTGGCTGCAACGTTATCACCCCGGATAATTTGAATATTCCGATACGTACCGGAGTTTGTGGGTCCCCCCGAGGCATACAGCGCGTTGAACACGGTAGAAAGGGACGATACCGTATAGGTTCCCGGCTGGTTGACTTCACCCAGTATAGTCACTTTAATACTGCGTACATTCCCAAGAGAAATTTCCGCGTACGTGGTGGCATTTTGCGGATCATCTGGTCTCAATCCGGAATAAATATCCCGCAGCCGATTTTTTATCCTCTCCCGGGCATCTTGTATACTCAGGCCATCGAGCTGTATAGGGCCAAGGCTGGGAATTCTTACATTTCCCTCGGGAGTGATTGTCAAATCATAACTGGCTTCCGCAGCACCCCAGACATTAACCACAAGTTCATCTCCCGCTCCAAGAGTATAATCAATCGGTGTGGGGATGTTCATGGAAGGCTCAAATGAAATGGACCGATCTCTGAATAGATTGGCTCCAAATACTTGCCTTTCACGAGCCAGGCTGTCTGGTAGTTCAATGGTTCTCATCACCCGAAGCGTATCCTGAAGGTCGACTCCATCGCCTTGTCGCATCATCTCCGTTTGTGGTTCATTGTTGCCCGTACCAGTTTGCGACCTAACCTGACTTATTCTACTTCGTAGTTTAGAAACTTCTCCAGGTGACATTCCTCGAGCTTGAGCCATTGCACCCAGCTGTTGAACAGTCAAATTTTCTTCCTGGGCTCGTTCCCAGATTTGTTCAATCTGGGTATCGGAAAGGTTATCCACATTAACCGATTCAAAGTCGATTCCCCCAAGATCCTGCGCTTGAAGTTGAAAGGATGACAGAATTAACAGAATAAATACAGCTAAGACTCCTGATAGCCGGGTAACGTTCATATAAGAATGGTTTATTAAACAGAAATTTTGTGTCACAAAGATAGAAAATTAAAAAGATTTAACGAACGGCAATTTCACAGTTCATTTTCAATATACCTGTGTGGACAATTATCAATTATCGTGCCAAAATGGTTGAGTGCGCTCCGCGCGTTGAGTGTCACGCCGAGCGTGACGTGGAATCGTGGAGAATTGAATGATCTATATCTACAGAATTTGCTGGAAGTTCCACAACACACACAGTGTGTTACTCTCAACAGTTCAACGACATGCGCAGCATTTCACTCAACGCGACCCGTCAGCTGATGGAGAGCACTAAACGTGCGACAGCACACTCAACATCATGCAAGACGTGATTCTCAACAGTTCCACTTATACGTCCGGTGTGTTTTATGATGAAAGCAGCCCAACGCCTCGAGACTGCGCTGCATCAGCCAGTTTTTTTCACTTACCCATGCCCCTTCGAGGTATTCAAGTGACGGTGCCGCAGCTTTGGTCATCTCTATGCCGCGAATAAAAACAAGGGCTTCGAGTCCTTTTTTTCGATACTCGGGAAGCGTGCCAAACACAAGGGTACGCAGGCGTCGTGCACGGCGCTTCAGCAGAAAAAGTCGCGGAATTTGCCACCAGTGCATCCGTCCGCCGGTCTTTTTTGATACCTCGTTCAAATCGGGGATGGAAACAACAAATGACGCCGGCACGCCATCAACAGAAGCAATCAGAACGCTGTCGTTAATCACTATTTTTTTTAGCTGATTAACCATCTCCATCACGGTTTCCCGGGTGAGTTCAGTAAATTCATGCTCCCGGTCTACAATATCCTGATCGGCCCAGGCCCGGTTGTATATATGCCGGATCGCTTCGGCATCTTTTTCCGCATTCTTAAAGTTGACCGGACGGATGTCAACATTGAGCCGTTCTTCAATTCGGTTCGTAATTTTTACAAGTCGTTCGGGAAGGGGCTGGTCAAAATCACGCCGGTAACTCCAGTGATCATCGAGCTTCTCAGCACCGCTCTTTTTAAACAGAGTGTTGTAGTATTCGTGATGATAGTGCATGCCATAAATAGGCTCTTCCTCGTAATTTTCGACCAGCAATCCCCAGAAGTTATCGTTCTCCCCAAAATTTACGGGTCCGCGAAATGCACGGTATCCCCTCTCTGCATGCCACCTTCCGGTGAATTTTATCATGGCGTTCATCACTTGCTGGTCGTTAACGAGCTCAACAAAACCCAGTCCGCCCATTTTGGGTGATAGTACCGCGTCCCTTTCGGGTTGATTCATCACAGCAAATCGCGCTACAATCGTTTGACCGTCGTACATCAGGTACCGCTCGCACTCGCCGGTTTTATAGAAGGAATTTTTTTCAGGATTAAAAATCTTCTCGATTTCGAACCGAAACGGTGGTATCCACGGATCTGTATCTTTATAGAGATCTGCCTGAAACTGGTGAAAAAGATCAATGTCTCGGCTGGTTTCAATCTTCTTAAATCGATAGCTCATCAAAGTACCGCAATTCTTACCTTATCCTTTATATTCACTTTCAATGGGCAAGTATACACATTCCATTACATTTTCTTTTAATTTTAAATTAGTTATATCCCGATAACCAAAAGAGCGTATTTAAAGGTTTGATGAATAAAAAAGGTTGGATGACGTTGTTACTTGCCGTTTGTTGTGCCTCTGCCATGGCACTTCACGTCCAGATTGTACCTCAGCAGCACGCTGTACTTACATCGGGATCTCAGCTTGATTCCCTGATTACACAAACCGCATACGATTTTAAGATTTCATCAGATCGAATGAATATCCGTACCGTACCTGTAGATTCCACATTTCAGAGAAAAGACTACCGGCTTGATGTACCCTCAGGCTTTTCAAAAACCACCTTTCATCATCATTTAAATACGCGGGTTTCACCGCTGGGCGTAACTCTTTATGGTGAAATGTTTTTTCCCGAACAGCATTTGAATATCAACCTGATTTATAATGAAACGGTACACCGGACCATTCGGCTTCGGAATGATCCGGATTTAAGCCCACGAACGGTAACTATACCCCGTCTGCCCGATAATAATCTATAGAAACCGGCTCCCATGAAACTGATTGAACCTCAAAAATTTTTTAAAAAATTCGAGCTGCTCGATTTTCCTCAGCCGGAGATCTACCAGCTTAAATATCCTGTTTTTATGTGTCACGGCTACGGAGGAATAGCGGGTCTTGTACGGCCGGCACCGATTCACGTTCCCTGCATGACGCTGCGCAGCCACGGTATTCATGCATTTGCACCCAATATCGTACCCTACGCAACCATTGCCACCCGGGCCGAGCAGTGGGTTGAAAAAATAGAGCAGCTGAAAGAACAGTACGGTTACGAGAAGTTTAACGTGGTAGGCCACAGTATGGGTGGTCTGGATATGCGGTATGCCATATCAAAACTTGGTATTGCAGACTCCGTTGCCTCCCTTACAACGGTTGCCACACCTCATCACGGTACAAGCTTGGCAGAGCTGGTCCTCACAACGCCCGGCCTACTACGGGAAAAGCTTGGGGAAGTCTTCGATTGGTTTGGCGAAAGTATCTTCCCAAATGCAAAGAGCAATGCTGTAGCCGCGGTTGAACAGCTTACCCGTGAATATGTGACAGAAGAGTTTAATACTACTGTTGAAGACCATGAACAGGTAACCTATTTCTCATTCTCTGCTGCTGTAGGGAAAGGAACCAATCATCCGTTAAATCCTATCTATCGCTTCCAAAACGCGCATATTTACAACCAGGAAGGCCTGAATGACTCATTTGTTTCCGTAGAGAGTGCAACCTGGGGTACGCATGTACAAACATCCCCCATCAGCCATATGGAGCAGCTTGACCTGCAGGTAAGCAAAGAGCGAAAAAAGTTTGTAGAGTATTTCTGGCTCGATCTCGTGCAGCACTTAAAGAAAAGCGGACTATAAAAAATGGGTATGTTGATTCGTGTGAGTTTTGAATATCTCATTCAGAGTTACTGTTAATACTGATTTTTTGGTAACAACTTTATGAGCATATAAATTAAATCAGTAATTCTGAAAACTGTTTTGTAAACCAGACCCTAAAGGGGTCATAGAACATAGCCTGGGGCAGCCCACAAAGTAAACGGCAACACACGCAGAAGAACTATCGGCCTGAATCCCAATAGTGTCACAATGCCAATTCCGATGGTTATTATCCTGAACCCAATCAACACCCTGATTCCCCTCACCAATTTCCGGTCAGTTTCCGGTCACCATCCCTCGATGTAAAATGGAGCGTTGATGTCATCTATTGCCTCGGTTTTTTTTAGAATCGGTTCTGCAAACCTGGGGCGTTGACCCAGGCTATAATCTATGACCCTTACAGGTTTTTTTTAACGACCTGAAAAATACAATTGGAGCTTGTTGATGTTTGTGATCATTCATTATAGAACGTTTAATTTTAGAGTCCACTCCGAAAAGTCATGCGTTCTGAAAATCAGCGGCACAAGCTTAAATAATTTAGGTTTATTTGTTTCGAACTCACCCCACCCCCTCTCTAAA
>JAWLEH010000157.1:0-6287 GCA_041686215.1 Balneolaceae bacterium
ATCCGCAATGTCTTTTTGAGACATTGCGGATCTTGAAAGTGGGCAACCTGACAGCACCAACTGGATCTGTCAGCGTTGAGTTGGCAGGGATTGACGCTGACAGGAGTCCGGAGAAACGGCGACGATAATGTCAGGTCTTTAAATGAAATTGCGGATCTTGGTGCGGGCAATACTCAGACATGGTATTTCTCGAAACAATTCTAACGGTCATCATCACATATACATTTCCCGACAGTATCTATACTTATCAGAAGCAAAAGAAATACCATGTCTCTCTACACGCTGTCAGCGTCTTCTTTTCAAAATGAATTTCGCTTTCCATGTAGAATCAACCGTTACTCCATCAATTCAACATGAAATTCTCCTCTCTCAAATGCTATATTGCAGCATGGATGAAAAACAGACAAAAAGAACCGGCCTTCCCGAAAATATTCGCCGGATTGTGGTAAAGGTGGGCAGCAGGGTTTTGGTAGATGACCGGGGTAAACCAGATCTCGAACGAATCGAAGAACTAACGTCGGAAATTGTTAGCCTGAAAGAACAAAATTACGAAATCATCCTTGTTTCATCAGGTGCGATTGCTGCCGGAGTGCAGACACTTGAACTTAAAGAACGTCCTTCGAATCTGCCTGACCTGCAGATGGCAGCGGCAGTCGGCCAAAGCGTTTTAATGCAGCATTATACCGTCAGCTTTCTGCGTCATAAATGCCGGGTCGGACAGGTTCTGCTGACACATACCGATCTTGAGAATCGTGAGCGACATCTTAATGCAAGATATACGATGATGGCGATGCTTCGCAGCGGTGTGATTCCGATCGTCAATGAAAATGATGTGGTAGCGGTTGATGAGATCCGGTTCGGGGATAATGATGTCCTCGCTTCGCTGGTATCAACCCTCATTGACGGTGACATCCTGATTCTGCTGACGACATCCGATGGATTCTACAGGACTGAAAATGGTAAGCTCAAGGAACGAATACCTTATCTCGATTCCATTACCAGCAGTACCCTTTCGATGGCACAGGGAAAAGGAAGCAAGTGGTCTTCTGGCGGGATGGCGTCAAAACTGAAAGCTGCCGACCATGCCGCCAGAGCAGGTACACCCGTTGTGATAGCGAACGGTGCTGAAAAGAATATTATCAGACGTATTTTGAATGGTGAAGATACCGGAACACTGATCATGGCGGATCAGAAAAAACAGCCGCTTAAGGCACGGAAAAAATGGATTGCATTTTTCCACCGCCCCGAAGGCAGTATTATTGTTGATGACGGAGCGGTTGAAGCAATTCGCAGGGGTGGGAACAGCCTGCTGCCTGCCGGTGTGCAAGAGGCCAGTGGTCAATTCCATATGGGCGCCCTGGTAAACATTTGTGATGTAAACGGGCAAATCGTTGCCCGCGGCATCACCTCATATTCACAAAACGACATTAAAAAAATCAAAGGCAGGCATTCCACCGAGATTGAATCATTGCTCGGAAACTGTCATTATGAAGAAGTAGTGCACCGAGACAATCTTGTAGTTATGGAGGAAAAATTCGAATGGAAGACATAAAAAAAGAACAGGACACAGGTAAACTTGTAACCGAAATCGGACGGCAAGCCCGTGAAGCCTCCCGTATACTGATGGGGCTCGGGCCGGAGCAGAAAAACAATATTTTATTGTCGATGGCTGACGCCCTAGATGCGCAGCGCGAAACGATCCGATCTGAAAATCTGATAGATTTGGAAGAAGGCAGGGAAAAGGGGCTTACTGATGCACTGATCGACCGCCTTGACCTGAATGATAAACGGCTCGACGCCATGATACAGGGAGTACGTGAAATCGCCAATCTCCCAGATCCCGTAGGACGCATTCTTAAATCCTGGAAAAAGGAAAACGGACTGGAGTTTCGAAAAACATCGGTTCCCATCGGTGTGATCGGTATGATCTATGAATCACGGCCTAATGTTACTGCCGATGCGGGCGCATTATGTCTGAAAGCATCGAATACGATCATCCTCAGAGGCGGTTCGGAAGCATTACGAAGTAACCGTGCTATAGCCGATGCGATGCTTGAAGGCGGACGTGCGGCCGGTCTGCCCGACCACGCGCTGCAGCTTATCCCTGTCCGCAGTCGCGAAGCCGTTCAAAAGCTGATCACGATGGATGAATATGTGGATGTGATCATTCCCCGCGGCGGAGAAGGCCTCATCCGCGCGGTTGCTGAAAATGCGACAGTTCCGGTACTCAAACATTACAAGGGTGTTTGCCATGTGTATGTGGATGGCGAAGCCGACCTGGAAAAGGCACTTGCCATTATCGAAAATGCCAAGTGTCAGCGCCCCGGAGTGTGCAATGCTGCAGAAACGCTGCTGGTTGACCGGAGTATTGCATCAGAGTGGCTTCCGAAAGCAGCCGGGCTCCTTGAGTCGAAAGGAGTAGAATTGAGGGGATGTGATCAGAGCCGTGAAATTGTACCCGGCATGAAACAGGCGACTGAGGAAGATTGGGGTACCGAATATCTCGACCTGATCCTTTCCGTAAAAGTAGTTGACGGCATGGAAGAAGCTATACAGCATATTAACCGGTACGGGTCGGGGCACTCCGATGCTGCTGTTACTGAAAACCGGGAGCACCAGGGTACTTTCGGGCGAATGGTCGATTCGGCTGCAGTATATATCAATGCTTCCACCCGGTTTACCGACGGTGCAGAATTCGGTATGGGTGCCGAGATCGGGATCAGCACCGGCCGCCTACACGCCCGCGGTCCTGTAGCGCTCGAAGAGCTGACCACCTACAAGTATGTAGTCACCGGGCAGGGTCAAATCAAGGAATAAAAACCGAAGTATCTATTGCAGACTGTCGTGTGTCTGGAACTGGTATATTTGGTCAGACGCCGACAGGTTTTAAAAAGGCACCACAGCCCGGACCCGATAGTACAAATCATAGTCAACCTCTGTGAACAGCTCCTGGGCAGGCTGGGCGATGCCAAGCGCATGCGTGAAGCCAACTCCAAACACCGAAATCCGGTTTTTTACTTCGGCCCCGGCACCCCATCGTGTTTCGGTTCCGGTTGTGCCATCCGCAAAACGTGCCTCCCAAACTGCACCCGCATCAGTAAAAAGTGCCAGTGCAGTGGAACCAAACTCAATAAGCCCGAGAATTCGGGTTTCGAGCGATGGCAGAAACGGCATACGATACTCCAGGCTTCCAAACGCCACCTGTTTACCAGCTACAAAATCGCGGTAGCCACGTACCCGTTCCGCCTCGTTAAACAGCACAAACGGCACCTCGCCCGGTAAATTCAGGTTGATGTTATCATACCGGGAAAAACCGATAAAATCCTGAGGTAATGGGTCGCCCAACTGAGCCTGGAAGCGTCCGTGCAGGTAAATTCGGTGCATTCCTATTGGGTGCAAAATGGTATAGGAGTTGATGTCGGCCGTCAGAAATTCCACGTCTGATCCCAGGACTTTTTGCGATCCGGTGAGACTCATGCTCAGCCCCGACCCGTCCAGCGGGTGAATCATATTGTCACGCCACGGGCGCTGCTTTTTTACCTGCCAGCCGAGTCGCAGATCGGTCTGCCGTCCTTTTTGCGGGGCGGGAACTGCAAATGAGCCATCAAAACGGTCGCGTTCATACGGGCGAACCAGCACATGTCTAAAACGTGCAAAAATATTCCCGGATTGATAGGGGGCTTCAAGAATGTCAAGCGGCCATCGCGCGGTGATCTCTCCGCCGGAAACTTCTTCAAGCAAAAAACGGTCGCCATAAAACCGGGCGCTTTCGGGAAGTTTGTACACTGAAACCCCCAAAAAGGGATAGAGTTGGTTGTTGAGGTAGGTAAGGGATCCGTACGATTTCTCACCGGGATTTTCGAGGGAGAGCCAGCCCAGGCCGGCGATGGTGTGCTTACCCAGCGGCTCCACCCAGTTTGAGGTCGCAAAAATCCCATAATCATCTCCAGAATAGTAAGGCAAAGCGATGGATGCCGCGTGCGTAATGTTAGCAAGCGAATTGTATCCGTATCGATCCTGAACCAGGGATTCATCCGGTTCAATAACTGACGAAATTTCAACGGGCGGACTTTTCTTTCTCCAGCTTGCATAACTATCTGGGACGTCCGGTTCGATGTAATACGGCGTTCGATCGGCATCAACCCACCAGGCGTTATCGCGGCGTTTTGTTTCGCTGGCACTTACCAACAGCTTTTCAGTTTGAAGGGAGTCATTTTCAGTGATCCATCCATAGACTTCGCCTCCTGTAAATAGGTTCGTGATCCGGCGCTCATCGCCGGTTTCGAAATCGTACCTAAATACGTTCGGGACCTCATCGCGAAGAGACGTGTATGCAACGGATGATTCATCGGGACTCAAAACAGGTTTTCGGTTATCGATCCGGCCGTTTCCGAGAACGGTTTCTTCGCCGGACTCCCGGTCAATAAGCACCAGGTTCCGGTTCCCATCCGCATCAAACCGCTGGACCAGCCAGCTGTTTTGAGAGGGCACTTTCTTGAGCCAGAGGAGCTGAACGTCGCCTGTGTAATTTGTGATGCGAGTCTCGCGTCCCGATTCAACATCCATCAAAAAAAGATTGCCCGTGCCGCCCTCATTGACGATGTAAGCCAGGGTTCCCTCCTCGAAACCTTCCACAGGAAAACGTGCCCGACGGCTGTGCGTGAGTCGGTTTTCCCGGCCGGTTTCTACATGCACCGAATGAATATCGTTGACGATAGATGAGTTGTCACCGCGAACTTTTCGTGAGTAGAAAATCGTTTCGCCATCGTCGCTCCAGCTCAAATCAAAGTTGATGGCGCCTTCGGTCAGAATCTCCGATTTGCGGGTGGAGTCGTTGGCTACCTTGTAGAGCCGGCGAACCGGGCGTGCCAGCGACGTAAGCGATAGCAGGGCGATGGTTTCTTCATCAGGACTCACGGCCATATCGTAATACACCTGGCCGGGCAGTGAAAAAGCATCGGTATCCAGCGAGTCAGTGCGCTCCATTTGTGAGGCGAGCGTGTTATAATACACGTTCATGTGCTTGCGCCAGTTTTCTTTGAATGCGTCGTACCCGCCATCCACAATCTCATCGAAAGCGTTATAGAAGTCATGTTTTTCCCAAAATTTCAGAAACGGCTCCCTGTGGCTGAGAAGGTTTACAAGTGTACTGTCGCCGTATTTTTCGGTGAAGTAGCGGAGTTCAGAGTTTCCTGAAGCGTACAACAGCCGGCTGTTTTCGGCAGACTGTCCATCGTTATATCCAGGGCGGCTGTCGAAGATCGCTTTGCGCAGATAGCGGTCACCCCGCTGCGAATCCCACTGTTCGGTTTGATACTGGGCAAGGCCCTCCGTCCAGGCCCGGGTGAATGGTGAACCTACCGCAAAATTCCAGATCCCCAGGTTGGTCCAGACCGCATTAAAGTGAAAGATGTGGCCAAGTTCATGTGCAACCACCTTTCGCAGCCACTTTTCGTTGCCGGTCCAGATCTCGCTGTAGTCGTTTGTGTTCACCCAGATGTTGGTGTATCCGCGATCAATGGGCACCGCAAACCCGTTGTTAATCTCATCCTCGTCTGACAGGTATATTCTGATTTTATCTTCAAAATCGACATTGAGGTTGCTGCTCAACGCATCGTATGATTCTTCCGCGATGGGGGCCACCTCGTTTTCGATCCCCGACAGCCGTTCCGGGAAGATAATCTTGAAATGCCCGGTCTCGGCTACCTGCCAGTTGAGCTCGGGGTGATTTCGCCCATTGTTGGCGTTGAAGCCCTGTGCGGCCAGGTTGGAGGTAAACAGGCAGAGCAGGCATATGGATAAAAGAATCTGTTTCATGAAAGAGTTGGGTTGATGAAATCTTATGACAACAGAGCTGTGTTTATATAAACTTGGTTGTTAAACTGCAGATGGCTTAGGATCGATCGCGTTTTCGGGTTTTGTTTGATTCAGACGTTGAAGTTCCTGTAGTGTCTTGCTCAGATTTCTCTTGATGGTCGACAGAGATCGTTTTATCACCCGCTGTTGGTTGCCCGATCAAGCCGGCCAGGCCGCTGGCCACAGACTGCACTTCTCCGCGGTACTTTTCAAACGTATTTGATGTGGAGTCTGACAATTTTTCTTTAATCCAGCCCGAGTTTTTGGAGATTAATATCTTTAGAATGAAAAAGGTTAGAACGGCAAATAGTGCATTTAAAAAGAGGCCGCCCTGCAGTGCGAAAAACATCACAACACCGGCCAAATAAGGAAGGTAGGGTAAAAATCCGGTGATGGAGTCCGTGTCTTCGAAATTCGTGCCGTACACGTTC
>JAWLEH010000158.1:0-6138 GCA_041686215.1 Balneolaceae bacterium
TGCAGAATCAGAAACGGAGTCATTTACCGTAAAATCGTTGCCGGATTGTTCGATGTTGTAGTGTTTGGCCATTGACAGAATCAGATGTTCACAAAACGGTAAAGATTGTAAACAGTACCGGATTCATGAACGCATACCCCGTTAAATTTGTGTACCTTTCAAAGCAAAAAGATAAGCCGGTTGAACAATATGAATATTGGAATTGTCTGCTACCCAACATTTGGTGGAAGCGGTGTAGTGGCCACAGAACTCGCCAAAGGACTTGCAAATCGCGGCCATAACCTGCACATTTTAAGTTACTCGCGCCCTGCCCGTTTGGATTCACTTCGAACGGATATCACATTTCACGAAGTAGATCTGAGCAGTTACCCGCTATTTGAATATCCTCCTTATGATCTCGCACTGGCAAATGTGATGGTAGATCTCATCAAATATGAGAAGCTGGATGTATTACACGTTCACTATGCTATCCCCCATGCTACAAGCGCATATCTTGCAAAACAAATTTTGGGAGAGCAGGCGAAACATGTGCCGATCATTACTACGCTCCATGGCACAGATATCACGCTGATAGGAAGTGATCCCAGTTATAAGGATGTGGTGGACTTTTCAATTAATCAGAGTGACGGAGTAACGGCCGTATCTGAATATCTGAAAAAAGAGACATACAAAAAGTTTGATATCAAAAAAGAGATTGAGGTTATACCGAATTTCATCGACCTGGACCGGTTTAAGAAATCGGATAAAAACCATTTTAAAAGAGCGCTTTGTCCTGATGGCGAAAAGGTAATTACCCACGTTTCGAACTTCCGTGAAGTGAAACGGGTGCCGGATGTGGTGTCTGCATTTCATGAAATTGTGAAGGATGGTGTAGACGCCACCCTTTTAATGGTGGGTGACGGCCCTGACCGCCAACGTGCCGAACAAAAATGCAGGGAGCTGGGTGTCTGTGGAAAAGTTCGTTTCCTGGGTAAGCAAGAACAGGTAGAAGAAGTTCTGTCGATCAGTGATTTATTTATGATTCCCTCCGGCAGTGAAACGTTTGGGCTGGCAGCTCTCGAAGCTATGGGGTGCGGAGTACCGGTTATAAGCTCAAATATCGGTGGGTTGCCGGAAGTAAATATTCACGGGGAAACCGGCTACCTTTGTGAACTGGGAGATGTGAAAGCGATGGGAGAATACTCACTCAAGATATTAAAGAATGAAGAGTTGCACGCTGAATTCTCCCGTAACGCCCGTGCACGTGCTGAAAAATTTGAGCTGAATAACATCGTAGAGGTATACGAAGAGTATTATAAAAGGGTGAAGAACCAATTAAAACCGTCTACCCCATTAACTCACGAACAACCTGGTCCCCAATAGCCAGCCCGGCTGTTGCAGCAGGACTTGGCGCATTCAGTACATGCACCTGGTTGCTGTGTTTTTCAAACCAAAAATCATCCAGGATTTCACCATTCTCTTTTAATGCCATGGCGCGTACACCTGCGGGTGATGGCCGGATGTCATCAAGGGTGATAGAGGGAATCAGTTTTTGAAGGTTATCAAGAAAGGCCCGTTTTGAAAACGATCTGTAATACTCGTCGATACCTTGTCTCCAGTGTTGACCGGCCAGTTTCCAGAATCCCGGAAAGTTTACGGTTTCAATGGTGTCCCGGAGGTTAAATGATGTTTTTTCATAACCTTCGCGGTTAAATGCAAAAACCGCATTCGGCCCGCATTCTACTCCGCCAAGGGCCATTCTCGTAAAGTGCACGCCAAGAAATGGAAAATCGGGATTGGGAAGAGGGTAAATGAGTCCTTTTACTTTGTGTTGGGCTTCTGGTGTTAGGTCATAATACTCCCCGCGAAATGGCACAATCTGTATCTTAGGGTCAACGCCTGAGGACCGGGCAACAAGGTCGCTTTGCAAGCCGCCGCAATTTATCACGTGGTGCGCCAGGAATTCATCCTGCTCTGTTTTGATTTTATTGTATCCCTCTCCGGAAAATATGCTGTTTACTTTTTGATTGAACTCTATGCTGTTTTTGGGATCCTCCGTGATCAGTCCGGCAAGCACACGGCAAACGCCTCTGTAATCTACAATACCGGAACAGGGCACATGAATAGCCCGGATTCCGTAAACATACGGCTCAATTTGGTGAAGCTTTTTTTCACCAATCATCTCGATACCTTCAATTCCGTTCTGAAGGCCACGATCATAGATTTTCTGCAAACGCGGCAGTTCCTCTTCAGAGGTTGCAACAATTACTTTACCACAAATATCGTACTCCACACCGTGTGTTTCGCAAAAATCAACCAGCTGGTGGCGTCCGTCCACACAGTTCTTTGCTTTGTAGGAGCCGGGTTTATAGTAAATTCCAGAATGAATGACCCCGGAGTTTCGCCCGGTTTGATGGTGAGCGACATCTGCTTCCTTCTCTAAAACAACTATGGAAAGGTCGGGATAAGCCTTTGTAAATTTATAAGCCGCGGACAGGCCAACAATGCCTGCCCCGATTATTGCAATATCATACGTTTTGTCTGTCATCTGTACTCAAATTCTGTTTGGATGACGATAAATATTCGTCTTCTTTATCTGGTTTAGTATGCCAAAAAATACAAAAAGTATCGGAATGGAATGTGATCCATTTGTAACAGGGCGGGAGCGGAAATTCCATGAAATTAGTTGTATATTACGATAATTGATCATAAAGCCACCTAGTGGCAATAAAACGAAGTGAAAACGAATCTATGAAGACAACTATTAATTCTATTCTTTTTGTTCTCTTTACTCTTCTGCTGTTTACAGCTTGCTCGCAAGAGTCTTCTGAACAGGGGCAGGCCGGTGGCAACGGTTCAATGGAGACTTCAGGGCAGAATCTGAATGAACAAAACGATATAATCCAAAATGCTACATTCACCGACCTTGATGGGAATCCCGTGGATTTGAGTGAATATGAGGGAAAACTTGTGTTGATCGATTTCTGGGAGTCGTGGTGCGGCCCGTGCCTGCAGGTGTTTCCGGCAATGGAAGATCTCAGGGAGGAGTATCCCGATCAGTTTGAGGTTCTGGCCGTAACGGTTGGGTTGACAGAGGGACCTGAAGAAGCAAAGCAATTTGCTGAAGAGAATGGCTACCCGTTCACATGGCTATATGACGAAGACGGTTTGTTTGAGAAGCTTGGCGGAACCGGAATTCCTTTCAAGGCCTATATTGATCCTGACGGAGAACTAATCGAAATTGAGATGGGTTCAAGAGGCCGTGAAGGCGATTATAATAACACGAAAGCCAAAATTGAGAACTATTTCTAACAATTTTCTCAATTCATTTTCAATAATTAATGAAAACAGTGCAAAATTGCTGTTGGTTTGAACCCTCCCGCACTTGTTTCTGTTATCCAAACGATAAATAAAAAAATTCAAAACACGTTCTTTAATGGAAAAAGAAGTAGAAAAACTACCGTATAAAGTAAAAGACATTACCCAGGCAAGATATGGCCGGCAGGAAATTCGCCTTGCTGAGGCAGAAATGCCGGGACTAATGGCCACCCGTGAAGAGTTTGGCAAAGAAAAGCCTCTGAAAGGTGCACGTATTGCAGGGTGTCTGCATATGACCGTTCAAACAGCTGTTTTAATCGAAACACTGGTTGAACTCGGAGCTGAAGTTCAGTGGTCATCTTGTAATATCTATTCAACACAGGATCACGCAGCCGCAGCTATTGCTGAAACAGGAGTTCCCGTCTATGCCTGGAAAGGAATGACGGAAGAAGAATATGATTGGTGCATCGAGCAAACACTCTTTTTCGAAGACGGAAAACCTCTGAATATGATTCTCGATGATGGCGGTGACCTTACCAACCTTGTCCTCGACAAATATCCTGAACTGACACAAAATATCCGTGGAATCTCTGAAGAGACCACAACCGGCGTTCTCAGATTATACGAACGCATGAAGAATGATACGCTTCCAATTCCCGCTATCAACGTGAATGATTCGGTTACAAAATCGAAGTTCGATAATAAATACGGCTGCCGCGAGTCGTGTGCAGATGCAATCCGGCGCGCAACCGACGTGATGATGGCCGGTAAGGTAGCTGTAGTTGCCGGGTATGGCGACGTTGGAAAAGGTTCGGCGGCATCGCTGCGTGGAGCAGGTGCTCGGGTCATGGTCACGGAAATAGATCCAATTTGTGCGCTTCAGGCTGCAATGGATGGTTTTGAAGTGAAGAAAATGAGTGAAGCGGTTCAAAAAGCAGACATTGTGGTTACTGCAACTGGAAATAAAGATATCCTTACTGAAGAGCATTTTCGCTTAATGAAGGATAAAGCCATTGTCGGTAATATCGGCCACTTCGATAATGAAATTGATGTGAAATGGCTGAAAGAGAACACTGAAGAAGAAAATATCAAACCCCAGGTTGATCTTTTCCGTTTTGAAGACGGTAAGGAATTGGTTCTATTATCCCAGGGCCGCCTGATGAATCTTGGAAACGCCACAGGCCACCCAAGTTTTGTTATGAGCAACAGTTTCACAAATCAAACTATGGCACAAATTGCGCTGTGGAATGATGAGTTTGAGGTGGGTGTGCATGTCCTTCCCAAACACCTGGATGAAAAAGTAGCAAGACTGCACCTGTCGAAAATCGGCGTAGAGTTGGAAGAACTTTCTGAGGAACAATCGGAGTATATTGGTGTGCCGAAAGAGGGGCCATACAAACCTGAACAGTATCGGTACTAATTCTTTCAAAGTCAGATAAAAGTGTTAAAGCCCCGATCTATCGATCGGGGCTTTTTTATTTTCAGTTTTCATTGATTCGGGGATGATGAAAAGCGCTTTCGTTAAAATCAGGTCCGGAAACCTTTAATACCGCATAAAAAGCCGTATTTTGTGAGCCCAAAATAACATGGTACGTATCGTTTAATATAGAATGACTTATCTCGCATTTGCACTAAAAGAGAGGAAACTACTCTCCTTTGCAGTATCATTAACCTTTTTCTCCAGTTTTGGGCAGACCTTTCTGATCTCGCTCTTTGTGCCGTACTATCTTTCGGCATTTAACCTGACCAACGCATCCTTCGGAAGTCTGTACTCCATTGCCACACTCGCAAGCGCATTTGCCCTTCCTTACCTGGGACAGTGGATCGACCGTATTCCATTGCGAAACTATAGTTTTCTGGTTGCCACAGGCCTGTTAGGGTCGGCGATCCTGATGTCCGTTTCATGGCATATATCCCTGCTGTTTATATCCCTCTTGATGTTGCGTTTAACCGGCCAGGGACTCAGTGGCCACACCGCACAGACAACTATGGCACGGTTCTACGATAATCAACGCGGAAAAGCTCTCAGCATCTCAAGTATGGGGTTTCCGTTAGGTGAAGCAGTGTTGCCTCTGGCTATTGCAGGGCTCCTGGCCATATTTCACTGGCGGGTAACCTGGGGAATTATGGCCGCAAGTATCGCTTTAATATTGATGCCGCTTCTCTGGTATTTACTTAATGAGCGGGCTGATATTTCGGATGATACTGAAAAAACAGATAGAGAAGAGTCGACGTTTGAGAGCTACAAACTAATTTTAAAAAAACCAAAATTGTTGGTTGTATTGCCTGCAACACTCCTTCCGCCTTTTTGGGTAACCGGCCTTTTCCTGTACCAGGTGTCGGCGGCTGATCAGCTTGGGTGGACGGCGGCAATCATTGCATCATCATTCGTGGCATTTGCAATTGCCCGAATCGGAATGGGACTCTTTGCAGGACCGCTGATTGACAGGTATTCGGCACATAAGATCTTTCCTCTGATTCTCGTGCCCATGGCTATTGGCCTGACCGTCGGTGCAATGTTTACAGGAAACTGGGCCGCGTTTGTTTATATGGGCTTGATGGGGGCAACAATGGGAATTGCCGGGACAACGAAATCCGCACTTTGGGCAGAAATGTTTGGAACGGGAATGATTGGCACTGTTCGCAGCCTGATCTCATCTATCATGGTTTTAAGTACGGCTGTAAGTCCCTTCTTACTTGGCTGGTGGCTGGATATCGGTATGACTATTCAGACTATTTTCGTGATTGCCCTAACCTCAACTGTTGCCGGCGGTTTACTTTCACTGCGGCTACTGTATGAACCGGCATCTGAGCCGGAATAACGAGTAGTTCTGTAAGTGA
>JAWLEH010000159.1:0-6121 GCA_041686215.1 Balneolaceae bacterium
CTCGATGGGCAACGACATAGCAGACATCAACAATGATGGGCTGGTGGATATTGTTTCGCTGGACATGATGCCCGACGATCACGAAACATTTATGCGGTCGGGCAGCGCCGATTTGATGCAAATCTACGAAGCCAAAAAACAAGCGGGGTATGGAGACAAAAGCACCAGAAATACACTTCAGCTTAACAGGGGGCAGAACCCTGATGGCACGGTTCGGTTTAGTGAAACAGCATTTACATCTGGCGTAGCCCGTACCGACTGGAGTTGGGCAGCACTGCTGGCTGATTTCGACAACAGCGGATATAAAGATTTTTACGTTACAAACGGTATGGTTCATCGGCCCAACGACCTGGATTATCAACGAATTGTCGGAAATATCAGGGACCGCAGTTCAGAGGGTGCCGTAACAAGCGAAGAGTTTGAGACGATTGAACAGATGCCCACCAACCACCTACCCAATGTGATGTTTCAAAACATGGGCGGTTTGCAGTTCGAAAATCAAACAGAAGAATGGGGGGTGAATCAGCCCTCATACGGAAGTGGTGCAGTATATGCGGATTTAAACAATAACGGTATGCTGGATCTTGTGGTAAATAATATTAACGAACCGGTGTCCATCTATCAAAACAATGCTGAGGCTGATTCTCTGTCCGGTTATTTAAAAGTAAAACTAAAGGGATCCGAACATAACCGAACCGGAATTGGTGCAAAGGTGATGTTATTCAGTGACGACCGTCAGTGGTTTCTTGAACAGATGCCCACCCGGGGATTTCAATCATCTGTGCCACATGAACTCCATTTTGGATTGGGCTCTACCATACGGGGGGACTCTCTCAGGGTTATCTGGCCGGATGGCAAATATCAAACAGTTGCGGATATAGAGTTGAATCAAACTCTTACACTTGATTACAGTGAAGCTTCCGGTTCCTTTGATTACTCATCCATTTGGCAAACGTATGAATCGGCACTTTTTGAAGATGTATCCGACAGCTATGCTCCCGATTATATGCATGAGGAGAATAACTACAATGATTTTGCACAGGAGCCACTCATTCCATATAAACTGTCGGAAGAAGGACCTGCACTTGCTGCCGGTGATATAAGCGGCAACGGTTTGGATGATCTGTTTGTAGGTTCATCGCATGACCGAACATCGGCAATCTATCTGCAAACTTCGCCTGGAGTGTTCGAAATAGCCATGGAGGAGCTGCTGGAGAATTCTGCAGGATCTGAAGATGTTGATGCACTTTTCTTCGATGCTACCGGAAACGATGCGAAGGACCTTTATGTGGTTTCGGGCGGCGGACAGCTTCTTGAGGAAGACGAAGGGCTGAAGGATAGGCTTTATATAAACAATGGTGAGGGAGATTTCACGAGTAGTGATGAGAGGCTGCCGGAATTTTATGAAAATGGTTCAGTTGTCAGGGCTGCTGATTTTAACGGTGACGGCGCTACAGACCTGTTTGTGGCAGGCCGTTCTGTACCCTGGAGGTATGGCGTATCACCGGAACATCGTATTTTACAAAACGATGGGGAAGGCTATTTTACAGATGTAACTGATGATATTGCTCCGGATCTTCGGGAGGCCGGAATGATAACAGATGCCGCCTGGGGCGACATAACAGGAAACGGCCGGGATGACCTTGTGGTGGCAGGGGAGTGGATGCCGGTTTTGCTGTTCGAAAACAGGGAGAATGAGTTTGTAAATGTATCGGAAGAGTATGGTTTAGGCGATACACACGGTCTGTGGCAATCGATCCTCATTGATGATATAAATAGTGATGGTACTGCTGATATACTGGCAGGAAATTTTGGTACTAATTCCCGGATTCAGGCAACATCTGAACATCCGTATACGATGTATATTAATGATTATGATGACAGCGGATATACTTCAGGAATCGTAACCTATACCGATGGTGGTAAAAACGTGCCGTTCGAGCAGCTTGATGAACTCCTGCAGGAGCTTCCTTTTCTTACAAATCGTGTTCAGAATTACAGGGATTTTTCAACAAAATCCATCGAAGAGCTTTTAGGAGATTCTCTTGTAAACTCTGCAGACCTCCGAAAACTTCGTGAAATGGAGTCAATGTCATTTATACAAAACGAACAGGGCTCCTTTGATGCTGAACCTCTTCCGGCAAAAGTTCAGATGTACCCGGTCCGTGCTATACACAAGATACAGGAATCGGGGCAATATCTTCTGGGAGGAAATGAATATTCACTGAAGCCTTCATATGGAGGCAGACAGGATGCTGGGTTTGGGACTCACCTTGTGTATGAAACCGAAACCGGGTTTACAACACTAAGCCTCCAGGAATCCGGGTTTTATATTGATGGACAGGTCAAGAATATTAAATCAATTCAGCTTGGTGAAATCGAACGAATCATTAGCAACTCTACGAACAGTCCACTTCGGTTTTTTGGAAGACGGTCGGATTCTGAGTGACAGGTTGAAGTACGCTGCCGGTTTATCCAGCTCAGTTCGATCCTTCGTCTTAATCTGAGTGTCTCAAAAGTGCCTTTCTTATACTCCCAGCGCCTTCTTTCGAAGAAAGAGGACATTTTTTACAGATTTTTAAAATCGATCTTAGGTTATAAGACTTGGCATAAAGCCCTTTTTTAAAACAGAACCACGCACAAGATTCGCACAGAATGGAACAAAAAACCATCAGTTGTAAAACAGTAAATGTAAGCGTTTACGCAAAATTACCCCTCTCTTCCGACCAACAAAAAGTATGAACGAAAATCGCAACCTATTGTAAGACAGTATAAAAGCGCTTTTTTAACTACCATCATTGACACTTTTTCATATCAATTGCGATTTTCAAATTTAAATTGAACGAATAGATATCGTTCTTTTTTATACTTTCAATAATGGAAGGGCTTTCATATACTATTTCCAAAGTATGAACAGTTTGAATGACAAACGTCATTTAAAATTACTCTCACACAGCTAACAGAAATAAAATAGTAGGACACTATGGACAACAAAAGGCTACGGAAAGGAAACTTTCCAAAACCAATAGCGGCCTTCTCCTCGATGGTAGGTAAAGGAATACAATTTTGTATTGCTTTGCTGCTTATCGCGGGATTGGCTACCACAGATATCATGGCCCAGGATAGAGTTACGATCACGGGTGTGGTTACAGATGCAGAAGATGAAACTCCTCTTCCCGGCGTAAGTATCACAGTACCCGGATCCTCAGATATTGTGGGTAGTACAGTAGGTACAACTACAAATATGGATGGTGAGTATACCATTCGGGTACCTGAAGAACTTAATACTCTTCGATTTTCATTCATTGGGTACGATCCGCAAGAGATTGAAATTGATGGACGAACTGAGATTAATGTTGAACTTGGACAGGATGTCGAACTTCTTGATGATGTAGTCGTTGTTGGATATGGTGTCCAGGACCGGCGTGAAATTACCAGTTCTGTAACCAGTATTGATTCTGAAGATTTCCAAAGAGGAAATATTAACGACTCGCAGGAGCTGTTACAGGGTAAAGTTGCCGGACTGCAAATTACACGGCCGGGCGGCGACCCGAATGCAGGATTCTCGATTCGCCTGCGTGGGTTATCCACCATTGGAGCCGATACCGAGCCTCTTGTTGTTGTAGACGGCGTGCTTGGAGCTAATTTCAACACAATCGACCCGAATGATATTGAGTCTATTGAAGTGCTTAAAGATGCATCTGCTGCAGCCATTTATGGAACCCGTGGATCAAACGGTGTGATTCTCATAACTACCAAAAAAGGTGATGCGGGCGGCACAGACGGAATTGCTGTAAACTACAATGGACAGCTCTCCACATCCATTGTTGGTAACCAGTACGAAACCATGTCAGCTTCCGAGTACCGGGCGCTTGAAGATGTGCAGAATGAAGAGTTAACCTCCAACCAGGGTATTGCAATTAGTGATGATGGAGCCTCAACGGATTGGTTTGATGCGGTAACACAGACAGCATACACCCAATCGCACAACTTATCTATATCCGGCGGCGATGCAACAACCAATTATCGTGTTTCAGGTACATTCAGGGATGTAGAAGCAATTCAAAAAGGCGCAGGTAATCAACAGCTGAATACCCGCTTGAATGTTACCCATCGCGCACTGGATGATAATTTAACGTTAACCGGTTCTCTTGCACTCACTTCTCGTGAGCAGGATATCGGTTTGGGTGAGGTCTTCCGGTATGCAACAGTGAGTAACCCAACGAGACCAATCTATAATGAAGATGGTACGTTTAGGCAGCCATCCGGTTTTGATACATTCAACCCGGTTGCTATCAATGAACTATCAACGGTTGATACGGAACAGGACCGACAAATTATTAGTCTTCGTGCTGAGTATGATTTCTCTGATGTAGTTGATGGATTAAGTGGTTCCGGATTTTATTCCAGGGAAAATGAAGAATGGTTCCGTGGAGAATATTATGGAAGAGATCTTGATTTCCGGGGAGCCGGCCGGTCAGGTCTTGCACTTCGAGAATCAGGTAGTAACTTTAATCAGCTTGCAGAAGCTACTGCAAATTATCGAAATACCTTTGGTGATGTGCGGGTAGAATCTGTTGCCGGATACTCCTACCAGGAGTTTGAAAGTGCCGGACAATTTGCGGAAGGCGGCGACTTTGTATCAGATAACCTCCTGTATAATAACCTGAACTTTGCACGCGAATTCGACAAGGGGCAGGGAACGGTAAGCAGTTATGCCAATACCAGCAAAATTATTGCCGGGTTCAGCAGGGTAAACCTGACGATTGATGACACGTATTTCCTCTCCGGAACGTACAGGCGGGAAGGATCCAGCCGGTTTGGAGAAGAGAACAAATGGGGGAACTTCTTTGCAGGGAGTGTTGGTGCCGAACTAACAAACCTCATCGATATCCCAGGCGCAGATGAATTTAAAGTGCGTGTAAGTTATGGCGAAACCGGAAATAACGCCCCATTTGACGGAATATCTCAGCTCCGGTTTGGTTCCGGCCCAAGCTTTCTTGTCGGTGGTGAATTCCAGCCATCACTTGGTCCCGTAAGTAACCCAAATCCAAATCTTAAATGGGAAATCAAACGTGAGGTGAATGCCGGGGTTGATTTTGCATTCTTTGACAGCCGTTTCACTGGGTCTGTTGATTATTACAACAGCACTACAGACGATCTGCTGCTCGAATTTGATGTGCCTGTGCCACCGAATCTTTTCCCAACGCAATGGGTAAATATCGGGGAAGTATCCAACGAGGGTGTTGAACTTGCCCTTGGTTATATGGTATTGCAGGACGAAAATAAAAGCTGGAACGTAGGTATAACTGCCGCAACGTTCAGTTCTGTACTTGAATCACTCTCTTCCGGAGATCTTGAATTCGGTGAGCGTCAGCTAATATCAAATGTAGGTGCACCCGGCCTGAATGATACACCAATGATACGTGTGAAGGAAGGTCGTTCATTTGGCGAGCTTTGGGGTCCAAAGTTTGCGGGTGTGAATGAAGAAGGTGATTTCCTGTTTGAAGATGCAGATGGCGAACTGGTTGGAAGTGGTGAATTAACGAGTGCCGATGACCAGGTGATTGGTAACGGACTACCCGATTTCACTTTTGGTATTGACAACACCTTCAACTACAAGAACTGGGATCTCAATATGTTCTGGCGCGGTGCATTCGGCCACGACCTGGCCAATACATTCGATGTATTCTACAGCAATCCGAACTTTGCAGGCTCTTATAACCTGAAGAAAGGATCTGAAGACAGCCCGATTCGGGAGTCACCGCAGTGGTCAAGTCTCTACGTTGAAGATGCGTCTTTTATGCGTCTCGAAAATCTGAGCATTGGATACAACGTAAATCTACCGGCTGAAGCGGGCGTCAAAGAACTCAGACTCTCGGTAACCGGGAACAATCTTTGGACAATTACGGGCTACGGCGGCGTAGATCCGGAAGTTCGATTCTCTGATGTAGGGCCTACCGATAACGCAGGGCGTGAAGGAGGCTCCAACTTGCTGGCTCCGGGTATTGAACGGAGAAACCAGTGGTTTACTCAAACTTCATTTACGTTTGGTGTAAACGTAGGATTTTAAACAAGTGTCAAAAAAAATGAAACGAATTATGAAGAATTTCATGTCTTT
>JAWLEH010000160.1:0-6109 GCA_041686215.1 Balneolaceae bacterium
ATGTCTCTCTCCGAGCTATGACTTCTCCTGTTTCAATGCTGAAAGATCCAGTAAGTGTTCCGCTGATGTGCACCTAATGCGATCAGATTAATGGATCTGGGCCTTAATCACTCATCCGATGACGGGAAGTCCGCGGATGAGGTTTTCAACCAACCCTCTCCACAACACTCTTCGCCACTTCCATTCCAATGGCAATTCCCATTCCGCTCAGTCCGGCCGCGGCCCAACTGTTCGGGCTGATTTGCTTGATGATCGGTTCTTTGTTGTCGGTCATACCCATGATGCCGTTCCACTCCTGCTCAATTTCCCAGCCGGCGGGCAGTTTCAGAGTCTCGTTTACAAACCGAATCAGATGATGTTTAATGGCTGGGTTTACCCCGAATTCGTCGGTTTCCTCTTCCCTTTTCGCCACGTTTCGGGCCCCGCCAATCAGCAACTTATTTCCAACGTTTCTGAAATAGATATATCCCTCATCAAAATGAAACGTACCGCGCCATTTCAGGTCGTTAACCGGCCGGGTGACAAACACATATCCCCGCGCCGGTTTTACGGGCAGGTCGGTCAGGTTTTTCGTGAATCCGTTTGTGGCAAGAACTAATTTACCGGGATGTATTTGCACTCCATTTTTCAGCGTAACCGTATTATTCTCGACAGAATCAACCCTGCAGTTCCAGCGGGTTTCCACCCCCAGCTTGTTGATCCGTTGATGAAGCCGCTTCATCAACTTACCGCTGTTTATTGCACCTTCCACACGGTTAAATATTGCCGGATAACCCTCAAACTGCGTGACTTTATATACATCCGCAAGGCCAAGCTGCTCCCGGAGCTGTCGG
The DNA here is from genome assembly GCA_041686215.1 of Balneolaceae bacterium. Taxonomy (GTDB): domain Bacteria; phylum Bacteroidota; class Rhodothermia; order Balneolales; family Balneolaceae; genus SW132. Next base: position 834 of record JAWLEH010000160.1, read on the forward strand.
TTGATCTCCGGGATGCGTTTTTTACAGGCATCAAAGATCTCCTCATTCGTAAAAATCTCGTGCCCGCCGCTGGGTTCATAGCCGATCGCCTCCTCACCTATCTTTTCTTTAAGCAGGTTCAATCCGTTCCAGCGCTGTTTAATGCGTCCGTAAACTACTCCTTCTCCGGCGGTTTTCATGTCAGCAAGATGTTCAGATATCGACCCGATACATGCAAAGCCTGCGTTACGTGTACTGGCGCCCTGGGGCATCAAACCGCGATCCACAACCAATACATCGTGACCGGGAAATTTTTCTTTATAAAACAGCGCCGCTGATGCGCCCACAATTCCGCCTCCGACAACCAGCAGATCGGGCGGCTTCATCCACTCATGGGTTTCCCAGTAAGACCAGGTTTGAGGTGAATTCATTTGGCCAGGTTCTCCATGAATTCAATTGCTTTATTATCACTTTCGTCCGGTGCCCATGGCGCAAACTCTTTATCGGTCTCAGCATCATAGGGACCTTTTTTGCATTCAAATATGATCGAATCAGGTTCCAAAACGAGGAATGAGTGCCAGGTTCCCGGTTCGATATCAATCACATCAGGGATCGGTTTTGAGGTTAGATTGTTATCCGTGAGAACTTTTCCACTCCCATCAAACGTAAAAAACCGGATAGAGCCCTGAAGCAGAATGATCGATTCAGATGCATGCGGCATCGGGTGTTTATGGGGACGAATGTAGGTTCCGGGCTGCAGGAAGTTGATCAGCCGCTGCACCTCCGCCTCCTGCTTTCGGTGGATCGGGAGGATCATTCGTCCGCGTGCACTGCTGCGGGATTCTTTTAGTCCTTCCCGGATCATCTCTTGTGATAGCTGGAAAAAGGGGCCTTCCGGGTTATCAAATGCCTTTTTTGACATATCTGTAAAAGATTCTGTTTGATTGGTTTCGGGCAAATATAAGAAGTTGACCGGCCAACAGCATTCTCCTAAAATCAATCAAGCTGATTGACAAACCACATAGTGTCATTTCTTCACTGAAATGTCGGTTAAAACTGCGGGTAAGGGAGACTTCCGAAGACTGCGTGCTTTTTTTAAAGTGAGAATTTTAAAAGAGACTGAGCATTCATACAGCCAGAAAAGACTTCGGAAGTCTTTGAGTACCTGATACTTTATCGTTGACACGACACTAATGTATTAACCGCAAAGTTCGATAAGAACGCAAAGTGTTTATAATCAGTAATTTAACCCTTGTAAAGGCTATACTAATTAAGTGGTAGCAATACTAGCTGCAGAGTAATATAGCTGAATACCTCCTAATCACTGCGTCAATCGTGTAATTGGGAGGGCGTAAACTGAGGTGTTATGCATACTCTTTCTGCTTCTCTGCCCGTTTTCTCTCGTTATGGTCGAGGTAGGTTTTCCGGATCCGCAGACTTTTGGGAGTTACTTCCAGCAGCTCGTCGTTATCGATAAACTCAATGCATTGCTCCAGGCTCATTTTTTTCGCCTGTGAGATTTTTACAGAGTCTGACGTTTGCGTTGCCCGGTGGTTGGTAAGGTTTTTCTTTTTCACCACGTTGATCACCAGGTCGTCCGCACGGTTGTTCACGCCCACTACCTGGCCCGTATAAACCGGGTTGCCGGGCTCTACAATAAACTGTCCGCGATCCTGAAGTCCTTCAAGCGCATACGGCGTCACATCACCTTTTTCCAGGGAGATGAGTGCTCCGCGTGTGCGCCCGGGAATCTCTCCCGCAAACGGACCATAAGAATCAAACTGCTGGTGCAAAATACCTGTGCCACGGGTTTCGGTAAGCATTTCGCCCCTGAACCCAATCAATCCGCGCGACGGCACCCGGAATTCAATCCGGTTATTTTCGCCTTCCTGTACCATCGACGTCATAATCCCTTTTCGCTGCTGAAGATTGTCAATCACCTTGTTGCTGTAATCTGAATGCACATCCACCACAACCTCTTCAAACGGCTCGTGAAGTTCGCCATCAACATCCCGGTAAAGTACCTCGGGGCGCGAAACGGCAAATTCAAATCCTTCACGGCGCATGGTTTCAATCAGGATGGAAAGCTGAAGTTCTCCCCGCCCTGCTACCCGGAAAATATCAGGGTTATCGGTCTGTTCCACGCGTATCGATACATTCGTCCGGATCTCTTTGTTTAGGCGATCTTTTATCTGGTTGGATGTCACATAATCGCCTTCCCTGCCTGCAAAAGGTGAGTTATTCACACGAAAGTACATCGCCATTGTAGGCTGATCAATATCGTAATATTCAATTGGCGTCGGGTCCGAAATATGGGTCAGTGTATCACCAATTTCTACATCTTCATACCCGGCCAGCGCAAAAATATCGCCTGCAACGGCTTCGTCCACCGGCTCGCGGTTCAGTCCGTTAAAGGTAAAAAGCTTGGTAGCCTTTGCCTTCTGTTTTTGATTCCCTTTTCGGTCCATCAGCACAATTTCCTGGTTGGTTTTGATGGTACCCTGCTCCACGCGGCCAATGGCTATGCGGCCAACGTAATCATTCCAGTCCACACTGCTTACCAGCATTTTAAACGGTGCATCAGCCACCTGTTTGGGCGGTGGAATATGATCTACAATTTTGTTGAAGAGCGGCGCCATGTCCACATTTTCATCCTCCAGTTCGTACTTTGCATACCCGTCAATCGCAGCCGCGTACAGCACTGGAAAATCCAGCTGTTCATCGGAGGCGTCAAGGGAGACGAACAGATCAAAAATCATATCTAAAACTGCATCGGGACGGGCGTCCTTCCGATCGATCTTATTAATAAGAACAATGGGCCGGTAACCGAGGTCAAGTGACTTACGAAGCACAAACTTGGTTTGCGGAAGCGGACCTTCCGCGGCATCTACCAGCAGTATCACGCCGTTCACCATTTTGAGAATTCGTTCCACTTCTCCGCCAAAATCGGCGTGTCCCGGGGTATCCACGATATTAATTTTAGTACCCTCCCAAATAACGGCTGTATTTTTGGAACTAATCGTAATTCCTTTTTCTTTCTCGAGGTCACCGGAGTCCATCACGCGTTCGTCTACCTGCTGATTCTCTCTGAATGTGCCGCTTTGGCGCAGCATTTGATCCACGAGCGTTGTTTTACCGTGATCTACGTGAGCAATAATGGCGATGTTTCTGATATCCTGTGTCATATTGAAAAGTTGAACTGGACCGACCGCTTGCTTAATTGATGAGGGTTGCGGCAGATCGAAATTAAAAAATTGATTCCCGACCGGAACCGTTGAAGCGGAGAGATCGAAAAGTTGACAGCCTTAAATATACGTTTTTTCTTATAAAGTATTTGACAAAGTTCAGTGACCGGTTTTCCTCTTTTTATTTAAGCTCAGTTTATTAAATTCGTGATGTCATCTACAATCTAATTCCCCATTCATGAATCGTATTTTCTTACTACTTTTATTCGTTCTATTTACTGCAGCCAACCTTTTTGCGCAACAAACTTATATCCATGCGGGGCAAATATTTGATGGTACCGGGGATGACATCAAACAGGAGGTAACCATCATAATTGAGGATAATATCATTCAATCGGTTGAAGATGGATTTCTTGAACCCGGATCAGACGATGAGCTTATCGATCTGTCAGATCAAACCGTACTTCCCGGCCTGATCGATCTGCACGTGCACCTCGAAGGTGAAACCGGCCCCAACCGCTACATTGAAACCTTTACGATGAATCCGGAGGAGCGGGCTCTGCGATCTGCTATGTTTGCAAAACGCACACTTCACGCCGGTTTTACAACCGTACGGGACTTGGGCGGTACCGGGGTCAACACAGCCCTCAGGGATGCTGTGGCCAGCGGTTATATAGAAGGCCCGCGAATTATCAGTGTTGGAAAATCGCTGGCAACGACCGGCGGACACGCTGATCCCACAAACGGCCACCGTCACGATTTGATGGGTCAGCCCGGACCGGCTGATGGTGTGGTGAACGGGGAAGCCTCGGCCAGGGAAGCGGTACGCCAGCGTTATAAAAATGGCGCAGATCACATCAAAATCACGGCAACCGGCGGCGTACTGAGTGTGGCTAAATCCGGGCAAAATCCACAGTTTATGGAAGATGAACTCCGGGCAATTGTTGAAACCGCAAATGATTACGATATGCATGTTGCCGCTCATGCTCACGGCAAAGAGGGAATGCTGCGAGCTGTGAGAGCCGGCGTAAAGACGATTGAACACGGAACGTATATGGATGATGAAGTGATGCAGACGATGATTGACAACGGCACATATTACGTTCCCACCATCTTGGCCGGAAATTTTGTCGCTGAAAAAGCAGAAGAGGAGGGATTTTTTCCTGATCTCGTCCGCCCGAAAGCAAGAGAAATCGGGCCGCTGATCCAGGATACCTTTGGTGAAGCATACAGGTTTGGTGTAAAAATCGCATTTGGCACCGATACCGGGGTGTCTCCGCACGGGGGAAATGCCAAAGAGTTTGAGCTGATGGTGGAAGCGGGAATGTCGCCCGCCGAAGCAATTCTGAGTTCTGTGCAGACGGGAGCTGAAGTACTCGGTCTGGAGGATCAAATCGGTTCCGTTCAACCCGGAATACAAGCAGACATCATTGCTATGGAGGGAAATCCGCTTGAGGATATTACACTTCTGCAAAACATCTCATTTGTAATGAAGCAGGGAGAAATCGTGAAGCAGTAGGCTCTGTTTTTCAGAATGGAAATACCACCGGTTGAATGCACGAACTTCGGTGAAAGGCAGAAACCAGAATCAGAGGTCAAACTCAAATTCGTAGAAATGTTTTCCATCCTCATTCTGAATGGACATTGACCCGGAGAGGCCTTCCAGCTCCCGTGTCCCCGAGTCGGGAACTACCTCAAGAATCAGGCGGTCGGCACCCCGGTCCATCACCCCATAATGCTGAAGCACAAACGATCCCTTTTTGCCCACCAGTTCCCCTGAAACTTGCTCAATGGCAGCATACGCTGCCGATCCTTTTACCGGGGTCATTACGCTAAGCATCTCCCCTTTGCTTGCCGCATTCAATTCGCCATGAAAGGTCTTATCGATCGACATCCTTCCAAGCGCCACCCCCTCTTCACCTTTAGCGTAGGATTTCATAGGCTTGAGGTCCGGAGTAAATGATCCTGAAATTTTCATTATGCTGATTTGTTTGTTTATAAATAAGGAAATGAAAGGTGAGTCCACTCCGAAAAGTCAGATTAAGATCTAATGTTTATAACAAGCTTAAATAATTTAGACCGCATACCCCTCTCTAAATCTTTAGAGAGGGG
>JAWLEH010000041.1:0-26294 GCA_041686215.1 Balneolaceae bacterium
ACCGATGGATCCACCACTCCCACTCTTTGTCTGCCCCGGCTCTTCCCCCTTTTACACCCCGCGCTTTTGACCATAGCAGCATAAAAGCTCCGGCTACGATTCCTGCTTGTTCCAGCTGTCTCCATAACTCATCATCAAGTGTAAAACCTAAATGGGCCTCCAGCATAAAGCGATAGTTCAGCAGTACGGTTTCTTTAGAGCTTGCCAGCCTCGATGCATTTACGGCCAGAAACCAGCCGATATCAAAGGTACAGGGTGCGTGACCGGCAAATGCCCAGTCCAACAAGCATAACCGGCCGTCACTGCCTTTTGCAAAGTTGGCGATTTTGGTATCACCGTGTACAAAGGTGCGGGGCAGGTCTTTCCAAGGTCGGGTAATGTCGCCGGCAGGTAGCAGCAAAAGCTCATGCAGGTGCTGCGGAAGAAGCGTCTTCGCCATCTCCCAGCTTTCTTTGACCATTTGAGGAAGACTCTTCGCCCAATTTCCTGTGTAGTTGAGATGATCCAGGGGCCCCATGATGTAAATAAAATCCTCCATTTGATGCAGCCACGGCAGTGATTTCATGACCGGTGATTCCCAATACCCTGCATGCAATTCAGCCAGTTTATCGAGCATAAGATCCTGATCTGTTTGGTCAAGTTTTATACGCTCGCTCGGAAACAGTCCATCAGAAAGATCCTCCATTAATAATCCTATTTTCGAGGGAGCTGTACCGATTATATGATAGGGCAGATAAAAAATCTCAAAAACAGACTCAAGCTCCGGAACTTGAAGTATGGTCGCTTCCCTCCCCAGAGTGTCACCCGTGCGATAGCAAAACCAGTCCTCATTCAGATTTACTTCCTTCAGAATCAGGTTGGTTTCCCGTCCGCCGGAGTGCAATAATTTTATCCTCGAAAAATGAGCCCCGGAAAATCCATCCGTATCTATGGATTCAATGGACAGTTCAGAGAATGGTCCAAATTGCGTTTGAAGCTCTTCAGCATCTTTCAACAACTCTACTGATTGAATGTGGCGTGGTCGTTTCGACATAGCTCAGATTGCTTTTAAGTAAAATATCAGGAATAATGTATGATTCAATCGGATAGGCAGATTTACCTGCCAACAATTTTCCGTCAGACCCAGAGTTAATGTGAGTTCTTCGTATCGGTCGGTACAGGCGATATAAGAATTTGGTGAAAAGAGTCTGAGGCTGTCCAAAAAGATAATATTCATCGAGCATCGCTTAAATAATTTAGATTTACTCTCCGTACTCACCCTTTATCCCTCTCTATCAAATAGAGAGGGATTTAATGTCTAAATTATTTAAGCTGATTTGTATACCTATTTACTTTTTGGACAGCATCTTGGGGGTGGTTACAGTTCTTAGAGCATAGCTACAAGTTGAAAAATTAGCTCGTTGCCCTGTTTTAACCACCCCTTCACACCATTTAGCGGATTCCTTCTGGAAAGTCCCCTCCTTGCGAAGGAGGGCAATCCTTTCAGAGTTCGGTTATTCACCACAATTTTCCAATTTATAATAGCCAAACACAGTGTGTGACTCTGGCAGAAGGCCGGAAAAACACCGACCAATCTGCCAAGTCGATAAACACGTTCTTCAAAATTCTTATATCAAAATCACGTCAAGCTACTAATGGCGTTTGATCCATATTTGCCCATTCGCCCATTGATCCATCGTACAATTTTACATCGGGGTAGCCAAGCATCTTCAGGCAGAAGAATGTAAAGGAGGCCCGGACTCCTGCCTGACAATGAACTACAGTGGTTTTGTTCTTACTTACACCATGTTGATTGAGCAATGCCTGCATCTCTTCTTCTGACATGAAAAAGTTTACCCCCTCCCGTTGTTTTGATTTCGAAAGCATACGATTCCATTCCAGGTGGATCGCCCCGGGGATATGACCTCCCCGACTGTTTTTTCCTAATTCCGTACCCTCATATTCCGATCTCCTGCGTACATCCACTATCTGGACATCGCTGTTTTCATGCCTCTCCAGTAGTTCTTCCATGGTGATATTGAAAGAAGGATTTTCATGCACTGAATAGGGACTACCGGCAGCTTTGGCCTCCGTAACTTCACATGAAACAGGTAACCCGGCGGTTACCCAAGACTGCCATCCGCCATTGAGAATCCTTACTTTTTTGTGGCCGTAATACTTCATAAGCCACCATAGCCGTGTGGCAAAATGATTGTCCCACTCATCATAGCAGATCACCTCTGTACCCGAATCAATTCCCATATCGGCCATCAGTCTTGAAAACTCCCCTGCACCCGGCAAATACTTTCCTGACTCGCCGTTTTGTTCAGATTTGAGATAAGAGTGCGCGGGCCGCATGATTGCGTTTGGGATATGAGCTTTAATGTATGCATTGTCATCCCATTGACAATCTACAATAACGATATTGTCATCTTGTAAATGATTCGAAAGCCACTGAGTATCTACCAGGAATTTATTATTTATATTTTTCATAATGTTCTGGTTTGAGGGTTTTATGTATGTTTTAAGTAAAACTTTGAGTCGCAACAGATTTGCTACGACTCAATGCTTGCTTTGGCAATGGCTTGCCTATTTCTCATTCAGGTAAGTCCCGATTTCTGACAACTCTTTCATGAAAAGATCCCTGTCGTACAGGGTGCCGTTGAAATATTTACTCCAGCCTGCGGCAAACTTTGCCAGTAAATTTGCTTCCTGTATTTCTTCTTCAGTTGCTCCATGCAAACCTGCCACACCCTGATGGAAATTACTGCAATACCAGCACTGCATAGCCGCAGCAACAGCTACGCCTATGAGTTCTTTGTATTTGGGTGGAATGGCTGTCTCATCATTTAGTACATATCGTTTAAAAAGCTCCCATTCGCCAGGCACTGCATCTTCCGGCATTTCACGGAAAAAGGTTGGAACCTGGCCTAATGATTCTTTGATCTCGTTATTTACTTGTTCATGTGACATAGTAGTAGATTTTAAAGGTTATTGGTTTACCGGCCATCCGCTATTTCGATCATCCTTCAACAAAATTACTTTTGACCTAACCCAATGTAGAATTGCAGTGTTATAATTTGAAATTGTATATTCTGCAGTAACCTATAAATATATTTATGACATGATTAACTTAGAATGGATACGCACGTTTCGAACGGTGTACAAAAAAGGCTCTTTAACCAAAGCTGCCAGGGAACTGTCCATCACCCAACCGGCGGTGAGTCAGCACATTGCTGCACTTGAAGTTTATACCGGCAACAAATTGTTCATCAGGAAATCCAAGGGGGTAGAGCCCTCAGATTATGCCCGTACCTTCAATAACATGATTGCGAATTCCCTGGATGAATTGCTGGAAGTGGAGGGCTCCCTTCTTAAAGAGACTCTAAAACAGACCCCGTTTTTGAATATTGGAATTTCAAAACATCTTTATCCTTCAATTTTGCAGGACATAATCCACGCGTTGGATCCTATCGTTCATCTCGTTTTTGATTCTTCCGATAAGCTGATCAAAGATACTGAGGAGGGAAATCTACATTACGCCATTGTTCCGGGGGCTGTCAACTATTTTGACATTATTTGTCATGAGCTATTTGAACAGCGCCTTATCCTTGTACATACCCCCGATATTGAGCTGACAATCTTTGAAAAACTTTTTAAAACAGACAGAAAACAGGCCGAAAAATGGCTCACAAACCAGCAGTGGTATTCGCACCGGCCGGTTACCCCCTTCATCAAGCAGTTTTGGATGGATGTATTTGATAAGAAGCGCCCGGAAATTGTTCCCTACCGTGTCATTCCGGATGAAATGGAAGTGCTTGTCCAACTGGCGAGAGGATCCGGCCTGGCTCTCTGTTTTGATAATAATGCGAAACCCTTTATTGAAGACGACAGGCTGGTACAATCGAAAGTACACTCGTCTATTGCAAGGGATGTCGTATTATTGGCGAACCGTAAAAAGACGAAGCCGGAGTTCACAAAAAACTTCATATCTCTGTTAAAACAATAGATAATAATTTATTTAAAACGGGTTAGTTTACGGAATGGCCAGGGACAGTTAATGCTTCAACCGGAGATATCAGAATAGCCGGTTTGGTCATCATGGCCAGGTGAGCGAAGCTGACCAGTTCGCCGCCGGTAAGCAGAATAAGGGAGAGGGAGAACCGGGCAAGAGCAGGCATCAGTTCATGGCTTTTTTGCTAAATCGTGTTTGCAATGGGTTCGAGATCCGTTTATAATCTGTTTGTCACAGTGTTCGTGACTCACTCTATACCAAAACATGAGGGAGATCAAAATGAAACGATGTATACCCGCTATATTTGTTGCACTGTTAATGATCGTTACAGCCTGCTCAGACCGGGGCATGGTTGACGTAGAAAGCTCTTTCGGGTTTCAGGAAACGGGAGACAGGCTGGAAGAGGTGCTGGAAGAAAACGGAATGACATTATTTGAGAGGGTGAAGCACTCTGAAGCAGCTGAAGATGTAGGGATAGAGCTGCGGGAAACGGAATTGTTTATTTTTGGCAATCCCAGGGCAGGAAGTCCTCTCATGAAGTGTCAGCAAAGTGTGGCCATCGACCTGCCACAAAAAGCCTTAATCTGGAAAGACAGTGAGGGCGGCACATGGATATCGTACAACCATCCCGGGTACCTGCAAAAAAGGCACAGTATTTCCAATTGTGAGGACACCCTGTTTAATATCGGGGAGTCCCTTGCTTCTATTATAAATGCTGCAGCTTCAGATTAGCAGGACGATATAAAATGTAGGTTCAGAGTATAAAAGAGAACAGGTGAATTGCATGCGGTTTATCACACAGTAATGCCTGAAACGGTTCAGGAGGTGCCGGCAAATAATTCATCATCATAAGCGGATACACAGAAATAGATTTCTTTGGCTGAATGATTTGATTGTAACCCAGCCTTCTTCTTCGTAATAGCCTTGAAAACTGCCCTCAACGTAAGGTTAGACTTGATCGCATTGTTATGTTAGTGTAGAATAGCTTAATTCATCTTTTGTGTTTGAAGTCTTTTGCCTCATAATGACCTGCATCAATCATTATAGCTGCTTCAGAGACGAACCAATTTTTAAACTATCCCAAAAAAGTGAGGGAAAAATCCAAAATCCTCCCTCATTTCCTGATTGGATGTGTTGCAGGCGGCGGAATGGCTCTCTATCTTTACCTCAGGGATTTACTTCAGATTCCACAGCCGGGTTGGATTGCTGCAATTTTCACCCTCTTTCTGGCTGTCTTTGTTGTGATTTTAGCACATGAACCGGTCATTTGATTACGGTGTACTATCCTCTCGACAGAGAAGGTATTGATGAAGCCGAAAACAATCTGGACTCATTAATTGAAAAGCTCTAACGGCAGGGAAACCGGCTCCCAGCGTCATCATTTCTCGCAATGAAATGATGACGCATATAAGAGCCATAATCACCGCCTCGCTGCAAAATGGGTAAGCCTTTAGCCGTATAACCAATAGCCAGTTTATGAGACATTACAAAGTGTTCAAAAATCAGACTTGCGGTTCTCGACCTGAAAGAGGTTTGCAGTTCTACTCTCCCTGGCCAAGAGAATATGCTCTCTCGCCATCAAACTCATAGAGGTTTTCAGTTTTAATGATATCTAATTTATTTTCAGATAGATTACTGAGTAAATCAATTATATCAGACGGCTGAAGAGCGCCATTTTTTGAGAGAAACCGGCACCTCCAGTGATCCGTACAGAATGTCTCTTCCATGCCATCAGGCCAAACTTTGGTGCCTCTGTTTGTAATCATAATCAAGTCCGTTATTTTGGAAGAGGTTTGCATACCATCTTTTAGTGCTTTTGCAAGTTTTTCAGGCGGGCCTGGCTGCCAGTATACAAACACATCCACTCCTTTCAATTTTCGGTCCATTTGTTTTGAGGGTTCATTTTTGCCCCTGCTGTAGGATAGATTAATCTCAATCGATTTCGCATTTTCAGGATAGTGCACAGACTCAAGCTTTTGCGGTTCTTGTCCCAGCCTTTCGATTACCGCATCCTGAAACTCAGTCGTGCTCACACGTTTTGATGAAATAGTTTCATCAAAGATATCGGCAGTGTGCAATCCGTCTTCAAGGGTTTTAAGCCATGCATTCTGGATACGTTGAGCCGTTACTGTTTCGCCCATATGAACCAGCATCATGACAGCGGCATTGATCAATCCGGACGGATTTGCAATGTTTTTCCCGGCAATATCGGGTGCTGAACCGTGAATAGCTTCGAACATCGCACATTTATCACCAACATTTGCCGATCCGGCAAGACCCACTGATCCGGCAATTTGTGCGGCTATATCACTTATTATGTCTCCGTAAAGATTTGGCATCACAACTACATCAAAATTTTCCGGTGTATCTGCAAGTCTGGCAGCCCCGATATCCACAATCATGTTTTCCGACATAATTTCTGAGTACTCTTCAGCTGTCTTTTTGAACATATCATGGAAAAGACCGTCCGTTAGTTTCATGATATTGTCCTTTGTAAAGCAAGTAACTTTCCGACGATCGTAATTTTTAGCGTATTCAAATGCGAATCGGACAATTTTTTCGGTACCCGGCATTGTAATCAGCTTCAGACACTGAAAAACATCATACGTTTGTCTGTGTTCAATACCGCCATAGGTATCCTCTTCATTCTCTCTAACTACCACAAGATCCATATGGGGATGCTTGGTTTTCACAAAGGGGGCATAGGATCTGCAAGGGCGGATATTTGCAAATAACCCAAGAGTTTTTCTCATAGTTACATTTAAACTTTTCACACCTCCACCCTGTGGGGTTGTGATAGGTGCTTTCAACAATACCTTATTCCGCCTGATGGGTTCCCATGAGGATGGGTCAATACCTGATTTGACTCCCCTCTCATATACTTTTTTCCCAATTTCAATTTCTTCATAGACAAGCCCTGCTCCCGCGGCCTTTAAAATATTAAGAGTTGCCGACATAATTTCCGGGCCAATGCCGTCGCCATGTGCAACTGTAATGGTTTTTTTAGAATTCATTTATAACTGTTTGATTTGATTTAACTTGATAAGGGAGCAATAATATTGGTTAATATTTATATATTATAATTAATAATATTTATATAACTCATAAATTATGTTTTATGGATAGCTTCACAATACATCAGCTCAAAATATTTGGCACTGTGGTTGAGGAAAAAGGGATCACGAGTGCCTCTGTACGACTGCACATGACTCAGCCTGCCGTATCCATACAGCTGAAAAAACTTCAGCAGAATATCGGTACAGATTTATACTACATCCAGGGCAAAAAACTGGAGCTTACGGATGCCGGGAAAGAGTTTTATCGGGTTTTTCTTACCATACGCGACAGGCTGGATGCATTTGAGTCGACCCTAACGGAGTTAAAAAGCGGACTGCGGGGTAAACTTTCAATTACAGCAGCGTCTACAGCAAAGTATGTAATGCCCTACCTACTTGGTGAGTTCAAAAAAAAGTATCCCGCTGTGGACATCTCATTGAAAATCACAGATCGTTTTGAAGTCATCCATCAAATTACCAATCTCGATTTTAACCTGGCTATTTTATCGCAGGTTCCGCCAAACCCCGATTTTGCAGCCGCTCCTTTTATGAAAAATCCACTCGTTTTTGCGTGTCACCCGTCTCACCCGCTATCCGGGAAAAAAGATATAGACCTTCAGGATCTTAAAGAGGAGGTATTTATCATTCGGGAGAGAGGTTCCGGAACCAGAATGGTGATGGAAAAATTAATCGCCAAAGCCAACATACAGCCTACAATAGGAATGGAGCTTGGCACAAACGAGGCCGTTAAACAGGCTATAATGGCAGATATTGGAATAAGCCTTGTTTCCGAGTTGAGTGTAACATCAGAACTGGAACTTAAAAAGATATCCATATTAGATGTTAAGGGCTTGCCGGTTAAGACAAATTGGAATACCATTTCACGCAAAAGTCGTCATATACATCCTGTGACAAAACATTTCCTGAATTTTTTAGATCAAAGAAAGGACATATTCCAAAATTAAGAAAGAGGTGCGATATCTAAATCATCAGCTTCTTACGGATTGGATTTACTGATTTTTTCGTGAATCTGATTCACCTGCATGAGAGCAGCCGATCCGTGCCAGAATCTTAATTCCATTCCAGGTTTTCCAGCCTGTACCGGAGGATCGGGTTCCGTTATTTCGCGGGCTTCCTCAGTATCCTCTACATCAAAAATATAGATTCCCCGGATGACTCCGCTATCCATAAACCGACCTGCCATAATGCGTTATCCTTCACCGGCACGTCGGGTGATATTATCGAGATGAGCACGCTGCAATTCCGCAGCAAGGGTAGAGTAATGTGACCGGTTGGGGCCCGCCTTTAAAAATGCCATTACATATTGGCGCATGCCATGTGTATCTGCTCCGGGTTCCTCAGCCAGTTCCGTCTCGAAAGAACTGACTGCCGCTTCAGAACTTGCGTCAGAGGTTTCATCAGGTTAAACTTCAGTCGGATTCCAGCAGCCACGGACTACAAACAGCAGGCAGGTAACTTCCGGCCTGATCAGTGAATGTACGCCTTCAAATACCATCGGCATGATCCATTCACTATCTAATCCTTCGAGTAGGCATCTTCCGGATCAAACGACCGCTCTTCGATTTCATAGACAAGCCGGTCCGGGTTATCTTCATCTACAGCACGATAAAAACAGCTTCTATATCCATTATGGCAGGTACCTTCCCCTTTTACCGATACCCGCAACTGAATGACATCCTGGTCGCAATCCACCAGGATTTTATTCACTGTTTGTTCGAGCCCGGAGGTTTCCCCCTTCACCCATATTTTTTTCCTGCTGCGGCTGTAGTATGTTGCTTTTCCGGTCTCTATGGTCTGGCGTAGTGCCGGACGGTTCATCCAGGCAAACATTAAAACTTCACCGGATGTTGAATCCACTGTGATACAGGGAATCAGTCCCTTTTCGTTGAATTTTGGTGCCAGTTCCCGACCCAGCTCTACCTGCTTTTTTGAAGTACGTTTTGTAAACATGTTTTAATCTACATCTTTTCATTTTCATTATCCTGATCCTTTTTGGGGACAGGGTCGTAGCCCGATGATCCCCATGGGTGGCAGGAGGCGAGCCGTTTGATCCCCATCCAAAAACCCCGGAAAGGGCCCCACTCCCTGATCGCTTCAATCATGTAGCTGGAACAGGTGGGATAGTGCCTGCAGCTGGGGCCAACCCAGGGAGATATCACAAGCTGATAGAATCGCACCATCTTAATAAATCCCCAGGCCAGGCTCCGTCGGAAAAGGTTCTGGTCATAGGGGTCGCTATGATTCGTTGAGTTCTTCAAAACAGAAGCGATTAGTTGAAACCTGAGTTCGATTAATAAATAGAACCATCGCGGGTACGAAAAGTCTGCTACCCGTCTGCAAGTTCGAACGTGGTATTTCCCTGTTTATCATCTTTCAGCAAAATCCCCATCTCTTTCAGATCGTCCCTTATTTTATCAGACGTGGCAAAATCTTTATTTGCGCGGGCATCTGCCCGAATATCAATAAGTAACCGGACAAGTTCTTCCGTTTTGCCGTCATCACCGGATGTTTCATTTCTCAAGCCAAGAATATCTGTAACGAAAACATTCATTGTCTCTTTTATCAGAGAGAAAGCCGAAGCAGAAAGTGCATCTGCTGATATCTGATTGTTATGAATGGCATTCACTTTATTCACCAGTTCAAAGAGAGTCGCAAGTACCTGTGCAGTGTTAAAATCATCACTCATTCGCTCGTGGCACCGCTCACATAGCTCCTCAATTTCGGTGTCACTGCTTCCCGATTGAGGGTACTCGGCCAACTCCAGATCTTCCAGCAGATCCAGGGCGTTCATCAATCTTCTGTATCCTTTTTCGGCTGCCTCAAGTGCCTCGTTTGAAAAGTCGATTTTACTTCTGTAATGCGACTGCAGCATTAAAAAACGAATCACCATCGGGCTGTAACCGCGGTCCAAAACGGGGTGATCGCCGGAAAAGAGCTGGTCGAGCGTTATAAAATTACCAGCCGATTTACTCATCTTGGCGCCGTCTATGGTCACCATGTTATTGTGAATCCAGTAGTTGGCAGGATCGGTTCCGTGAGCAACACGACACTGTGCAATTTCTGCCTCATGGTGTGGAAACTGTAGGTCAAGTCCACCACCGTGTATATCAAACGTTTCCCCGAGATATTTTATGCTCATGGTTGTGCATTCTATATGCCAGCCTGGGAATCCCTCTCCCCAGGGAGAATCCCATCGCATAATGTGCTCGGGCGAAGCTTTTTTCCAGAGGGCAAAATCATGCGGACTCCGTTTTTCATCAAACCCTTCCGTATCACGGCTGCCGGCCTGCAGGTCTTCAAGCACCTTTCCGGATAGATCACCATAACTGTTACTCTTCCGGTACTTTTCCAAATCAAAATAGACGGTGCCATTCACTTCGTAGGCAAAGCCATTTTCCAAAATCTTTTCAACAAGTTTGATTTGTTCGATAATGTGCCCTGAAGCCGAAGGTTCAATATTTGGACGCTTACAGTTCAGTGCGTCCATCCCCTTATGATACTGTAAGGTGTAGTGCTGAACAATCTCCATGGGTTCCAGCTCCTCAAGACGTGCTTTCTTCGCTATCTTATCTTCACCGCTGTCTTCCTCTTCGTTCTCAAGATGCCCCACATCTGTGATATTTCTCACATAGCGAACCTTATAGCCTTTAAACTGGAGATACCTGTATATCACATCAAAGGTAATACCCGCACGGGCATGCCCGATGTGCGGATCTCCGTACACCGTTGGTCCGCATACATACAGTCCTACGTGAGGTTGATTTATGGGCTTAAACTCCTCTTTTTTTCTTGTCAGCGAGTTGTAGATCCGGAGAGGAAAACGATCCTGTTCCTGTATAGAATTCATCAGATGAGTTACATCTCTGTGTTTGAGTTGATGTAGTCGATAAACCGCTGCTGAGTAAGTGTGTCCTTAAAGTCACCGCGATACTCGGTTGTTACTGTGCTGCTTTCCCGATCTTCGATTCCCCGGGTGGATACGCAAAGGTGTTTACTTTCAATAAAAACGGCAACATCTTCTGTCTCCAAAGATTTCTGAAGTTCATCAGCAATTTGCAGTGTCAGGCGTTCCTGAACCTGCGGGCGGCGTGAGTAGTAGTCAACCATCCTGTTTATTTTCGACAAACCAATGACGCTGCCGCTGCTCTTATACGCTACGTGTGCTTTACCCAAAAACGGAAGGAAGTGGTGCTCACAAAAGGAGGTAACGTTAATGTTTTTAACAACCACCAGATCGCCGTACTCGTATTTATTACCAAACTTTTTGGCATTCGGCCGGTTCTTTGGGTTGAGCCCATGGAAAATCTCTTTTACATACATTTTAGCCACACGGTACGGCGTGCCGCTGAGACTTTCGTCTGTAAGATCCAGGCCCAGTGCATGCATGATTTCTGCAAAGTGAACCTCAATTTTCTCGATTTTTTCATCATCGCTCAACTCAAAAGCATCATCACGCAGCGGTGTTTGTACCGCTGTGGCTACGTGGTCTTCACCAATCTCGTCGGCATCAGTATGGGAGTGATTATCCCCAACCTGATTTATAACATTTTTTTCGTCACTCATTATGGTTTAACTACTTAAATAAATCAATTTACGACAGCCTTAAAGTTACGGGTTCCACCCGCAATATCATAATAACCCCGGGCTGCGTTCAGTATTCGTGATATTCCGTAGATACGTATTTATTACCGATACCGGAAATCCTGTTGTTGCATCTGCCATTCCCGTTAATCGACGGCTAAATCAAGTTTGCTTGTTGGTTTACCTCGGATCAATATTATCCTTTCTTTTTTTTCTTAAACGTATTGATGATCCCTCCGTCGAGGAGCGCCTGAAGCTGACGATCACTCAGCGTGTGATAGGCTTTAATTTCGTTTCCTTTTGTTACATTTTTTATGACAATTCCCTTTTTCTTCTTCAGCTGTTCACGGATATTCTCCGTTTTTAAAACATCACCCTGTTCAATCTTGTCGAAGTCCTCCGAATTTTCAAATTCAAGCGGTGCGATACCAAAGTTAATCAGGTTTTGCCAGCCGATTCGTGCGTAGCTTTTGGCCAGTGCCGCCCGTTGACCAAGATATCTCGGTGCAATAGCTGCATGTTCACGGCTTGAACCCTGTGCGTAGTTTTCGCCGGCAACCACCACGTGGCCGTCGTGGGATTCCTTCGATTCCATGGCCCGGTCATAAAATGTATCATCCACAACTGTAAAGGAAAATTTACTGATCTCGGGAATGTTGCTTCGAAATGGAAGAACATCGGCTCCTGCACGAAGAATCTCATCTGTGGAAATATTATCTCCCATTTTCAACAACACCGGCACTTCAAAATCCCTGAATTCGCTGAACTCCGGCATAGTGGAAATGTTCGGGCCTTTTACAAGCTCTTTCTTTTCTCCGTTTTGCGGAGGTGCACTCAGCATTTCCCGATTTATAATCACCTCTTCAGGCTGCTCAAATTTTGGATATCTCATGCCGTACAGTTCTTCAAGATCGCGGGGGTCGGTAATTTTCCCTGTCAGTGCTGAGGCGGTTGCCACTTCAGGGCTGCAAAGATAGACCGAATCTTCTTTGGTACCCGAGCGATCCGGGAAGTTTCGGGGGACGGTTCGCAAACTGTTTCGTCCGGAGGCAGGTGCCTGCCCCATCCCAATACATCCGTTGCAGCCGGCCTGGTGTATCCGAGCACCTGATTGCACAAGGTGCAGCATCACGCCATTCTTAACCATATTTTCGATGATTTGACGTGATGTGGGATTCACATCAAAACTAACATCGTCATGTACGCGCCGGCCACGAACAATTTCGCTGGTCATCCAAAAATCGCGGTAACTGGGATTCGCCGAAGACCCGATGTAAGACTGGTAGACCTCACGCCCTTCCACCTCACGTACAGGCACAACATTTCCGGGGCTGCTTGGCAGGGCTATCAGCGGTACGAGATCATCCATTACAATGTCCATTTCTTCATCGTATGTTGCTCCTTCATCCGCAACAAGTTCCTGGAAATCCTGTTCACGGTGCTGTTCTCTCAGGAATCGTTTTACCTCCTCATCAGCCGGAAAAACGGTGGTAGTGGCACCCATCTCTGTACCCATGTTCGCAATCACATGACGATCCATTGTAGAAAGCTCCTTTAATCCCGGTCCATAATACTCCAGAACAAATCCACGCGCTCCCTTCACATCCAATCGTCTGAGCATTTCAAGAACAACATCTTTTGCGCTTACCCAGTCGGGAAGTTTTCCGGTAAGCTCAACACCCATAACTTTTGGCATTTTCAAATACATGGGTTCACCTGCAATGGAAAAAGCTACATCCAGCCCGCCTGCACCCAGAGCAAACATACCCATACAGCCTGAGGCGGGTGTGTGGCTGTCCGATCCGGCCATCGTGGCACCGGGTTTTGCAAAGTTTTCTGTGTGTACAGGGTGACTGACTCCGTTTCCAGGCCGGCTGTACCAGATTCCAAAACGCTCTGCTGCTGATTTAAGAAACAGGTGGTCATCGGGATTTTTAAAATCGGTTTGAAGCAGGTTATGATCTACATACTGACAGGAAACATCGGTTTTTGCTTTGTCGAGGTTCATAGCTTCGAGTTCCAGCATAACCAGTGTGCCGGTAGCATCCTGCGTGAGCGTTTGATCCATCCGGATTCCAATCTCTTCACCCGGTTTCATTTCTCCGTCGACAAGATGCGATTGAATAAGCTTTTCCGTAACGTTTAATGGCCGTTCCATAATATTTTTCGATTGAGTTAACTATCTGTCTTATAAAGGATAGTGGGGTCTTTATCGTTCATATTCTCAACGATTCTCAAATTCTGTTAGCCAAACTAATCATTTGCACCATCTGTGCTTTACAGAGCTACATTCACACCGTTCTAACTTTTGAAATTATAGTGCTTTAGATTCTGCTGGTTAGGAATTTTCAGCAAAATTTACTTTTATTCTATTAAGATAAAATCATTAGCACTCTTAGATGTAGTGATCCAGAATCACAATTTTGCACCGTGTTTCAGATGCTGCATCCACCAGTAATTGACCGGATCATTGAAGAACAGTTTTTTTCAAACATCTTCTCCACAAACTCATGACCTACAAGAAGCTCATAGAAAAACTTGCATCCGACCGGGATATCCCAAAAACCCTTGCACGGGAGTTTTTAGATAGCTTTTTCCATTCTGTTGCCCACACCCTTGAGCAGGGTAAAGGTGTGTCTATACCCAATCTCGGCACATTTAAACCAAAAAGAAAAGAGGCGAGAAAGGTTTACAGTCCCCATCACAAATCGAAGATCGTGGTTCCGCCAAGGCAAGTAGTTGATTTCACACCGGCTAAACAGCTCAAAGAAAACCTGAAATTTGTGGAGCCGCGTGATGAAAGATAAAATAACATATAAGGATTTAGTTCATGAAGTTGCCGAAAACACGAATCAAAGTGAAAAATCTACCGACGGGTTTATTCATCAAATTGCGGATGTGATTGAAGATTCACTTGAAAACGGTGATCCTGTTTCAGTAGCAAACTTTGGAAAGTTCGAACTGCGGTGGACAGATGAACGCAAGGGAAGAAATCCGCAAACCGGGGAGGTGATGACAATCCCCGGTCAAAACCGGGTTTATTTCAAACCATACAAGGCGTTGCGCGAAAAAGTGAATCGGCCATTTTCACATCTTGAAAGTTTTCCTGTTCACTCAGCATCAGTTGAACAGAAGGATGATAATTCCCAGTTTTCAGAATCAACCGGCAACAAATCGAGTATATCAGATGAAGTATCCTCACCGATTCGGAAATCTGCTGCTCATAGTTCTGTTGATGGGATGCTCATTGTTCGCCCAAAACCGTTACAGCCTGCTGTTGTCATTCACCCCCAAACGATAAACGACAAAACTTCTTCAGTAAGCGTTGAAGATCTGTTGATAGAAAGGGATCACCCGAGTCTCATTCATCAAAACAATACCGCCGATAAAACACGGTATCAACCCGAACCAGCTCAGTCATCCCGTAAACCGGACCGTTTAAAACGGGCCTATACAGCCGCTTTATTGTTTATGGCTGCAGCAATGCTGATTATTGTGTTGTTACTTTTCCAGTCATCAGAGCAACCGAATTTACTTGAAAACAGTGTTACAGGCCAGGCCGGGTTACAAGTTCCTGAGCCGATTCCAGAGCAAACCCTTTCATCAATCAACCAAGAAAACGGGCAACCTGAAGCAGAATCAACGCAATCTTCGGCAGCTTACGCTTCTTTGCCTTCATCAGAATCGTATACTATAAGCAGAGGGGAGACTTTATGGTCTGTTTCGGAGAACGAATACAACGACCCTTATCTCTGGCCGGTAATTTACCGGGAAAACCGGGATTGGATTGAAAATCCGAATGAGATCTACCCGAATCGCAATATTCAGCTGCCCGGAATTTCAGATTCAGATGAGCTTTCCGCCCCTGAACGCAGAGCAGTTGCACTTGGCTATATTTCGGTGTACGATTGGTTGAGCGCGAATGAACCCGATTCAGGAAAATTTGTGTTATGGACTGCTGGATATTACTCCATGCAAGTTTTACAGGATGTCTCTGATAAAGTGGACGAAGACGATTATTCCTACGCTATCCAAAACAGATAATTACAAACCAAAAACGAACCGCAGGTATTTGTTATGATACGTCATATAGTTATGTGGAAGCTTAAAGAAGAAGCCGCAGGTGCTTCAAAAGAAAAAAATGCTCAAAAGCTAAAGCTGATACTGGAGGGACTGCGCTCAAATATTGACGAAATAAAAGCCGTGGAAGTTGGAATACAAACCAACCCGGATGATAGCGAAGCACTGGATGTTGTGCTGATATGTGATTTTGAGACGGAACTTGATTTCCAGATGTACACCCGTAACCCGCATCACCAAAAGGCAGTCAGTTTTATTGAGGAGGTAGCAGATAAACGGTATTTCGTAGACTACAAAGTAGATCTGTAGACGGTTATCCAAATGGAAAAAAGGCAGCGCACCTCTGAGCACTGCCTTTTTTTAAGATTCACACGTTCACTTCAAATAGATCCGCGATTTCCGGTTATTACCGGGCTTTATTGGTAAAAGATGATTCCAGGTAGCATCAGCTGCCGCCCTGTTGGCTTACACAATCTCCCCCGCAGAGAGTGACAGTCGGGTAGGAAAGTACATCTGCCCGGGGCAGTACAGCATCAAACTCAGCCTCAATGATGTCAATCATTTCGTTTACAAGAAGGGCATTTCCCCTGGCATTGGGATGAACTCCATCTGTTGAAAATACACCATTGGGACTAAAATCCGGCTCAAGATCTACACCATCAACAGTTATCCCCGGCTCACTGTTATCAAGCCCGAATATGTCAAACAAAGGGCCTGAGGGGTCATTGGTGTCAAATAGTGCCAGGCGCGGCCCGCCCGCAGAAACAGAATTCTCAATAATGGCATTAAATGTTGCCCTGGCTGTTTCTACTTCTACAATATTCTGGGCCGTTAACACATACTCTGCCCCCAGAGGAATCGCAACTCCAATCGGTGTATTGGGATTTCCCGGTTCAGCGGGAGTACCCAGGATACTTGCGGCTGAAAACAATACCAGTTCCCGGCCTGTATTATTATCTACGGTCATCTGCCGTGCCTGGCGATACGGTTCAAGGGCTGCACGTTGCTCTTCGGTAATCTGGCCAAACTGAACCAGAAGGTCAAAGGTGGGGCCAAGGTCCTGTAAATCCTCATCAATAATTAAGATGGGATTGTTCCCTTCCTGGTACGTTACACGGCGTTGATCTGCATCTTCCTCATCAAAAGCCACAAGAGGACTCTCAGCAATTCCGTCCAAAACAGCGTTAAACGAAGCAAAGTTTTCGTTCAGTGTTGCAGCAGTTGCAGCATCCAGCTCTATGGCATTGTAGGGCACCGCCTGAAAAAGTGGGAGTGCAAGAATAGGCGGAATATTGGCCACTACACCCCTGGCACTGGTTTCGTCCAGCAGTTCAGTTACAATCTCAGAAAATTGCTGAGTAAACTCTTCCTGTGTCGTTAATTCATCAGCGTTCGTGCCTCCGCTTGCCGCGAAACCCAACACGTCATTGTTGCCAATCCAAAGCGTAAAAAAAGTCGGGTCAGCACTTATTACATCTTCCAGAACCGTAGAAGATCCCGGTGATGAAGCAAATCTTTCATAGAAAGGATTGAATGAATCGGTTCCCGAAACACCGGTGTCTGCTGTTAAAAGCTGACCTACTTTAATTCCAGGTACACCAAAATTGTTTAGCTCGGACACCGGGCCATCATAAACAGAAATCTCATCACCGTTTACCGTAGGTGAAGGCCCGGGAATACTGGTATCGAGTTTAAATCGCCCCAGTACATTGCTTCCGCCTGAATTAGCCAGGGTATTAAACCCGTTTTCTGAGTTTATATCCGGCTGCACGAATGTTGTTGCACCGCCTGCAGCTTCAAGCTGCGCTGCCAGAATTGCTGCAACTGAAAATCTTTGTCCGTTATCGTACAGTGCGCCATCCATATAGCCCGCTGTTAATGAGTTTCCAATGGCTACATAGTTTGAAAAATCTGCATCACCCGATGCGGCTTCTATTTCTGTATCAGGTATCGGATGTCGATCTGCATTCGCATCAACAAGAGAATCAAACTCATCATTACAACCGGCAAAAAGGAGTGCAGCAATACAAAAAGCTGTCAGAATTGTTAAGACTTTCTTCATCGGATTAGCCATCTGTTTAGTTTAAAATTTGGTCGAATGTGAGCGAGAGATAGTAGATTGCCCCAAGCGTTGGGTTCCCGATCGATGTTTCATACCGATTGTTGAGCACGTTACTGCCACCAACTTTCAGAATTGTGCTGTTGACCGGCAATCGGTAGCTCATTTGTACATCCATTGTGCCAAAAGAAGGCATTACTCCTTCACCGAATGTAGACTCCCAGAGAAATGCGTCCTGCCAGCGATAGGTAACATTAAATCCAAAATTAGGAGTAACTCTGCGGTTTGAGATACTTGCATTGTATCTCCATTTCGGTGTGTTGAAACTGGCTCTGAACCCCTGGTCCAGAAGGTCATCCTGTGAAATCAGATCATTGTAGGATACGTTCCCACCCAATCGATATCCTTTTGGAAGGCTGTATTCCGTACCAATAGCAAATCCATGGGAGCGCACATTACCATCTGCATTAATATTGAGCCCGAGCCGCTGCGTTTGCACAGTTTGGTTGATGATCTCATCCTGTCCTTCGGGGGTCGTGCTGTCAAAGTCACCCGGATCTTCCCTTAATCCATTCGGAATGCCCTGAATAAACTCAATATCGGCGATAAAATCGTTATAAATGCTGTAGTAGTAGTAGGCATCAATAAACAGCCGGTTTTTGATAAGTCCTTTATAACCAATTTCAAATGTGCTCACTTTTTCGGTCCGGAACGGCTCAAACTCCACCCGGTTAAGCAAATCTCTGGCTTCTGCTGCCGGGGCACCCTCAGCGAGTGCATCGCGGGCGTCCTCTACACTCTCCGACCGGTATACGGGATTTTCACGAACACGGTACCGGTCCAGAATAACATTATTATTACCAAGCAACCGCCGGGAGACCACATCAAGGTCAATCAGCTGGTTTTGAGTGGAAGGGATCCTGAATCCGCGCTGAAAAGAAGCCCTGATGTTTTGGTTTTGTGCAATTGAATATACTGCAGATGCACGGGGTGAAAACTGGCCCTCAAAATCCTGGTGCTTGTCATACCGGAGCGAGGCCTGAAACTCAAGACGGTCGTCCATCACTGACTTTGATGCCTGAAGATAGGCTCCAAACTCATCCAGGTTGAACTCATCACCGTTATTGTCGAGTGCAAATAAAGTGCCATCCGAGTTCAGGGTAAACCGCCGAATATTTGCACCTGCAAGAAGTTCAAGAGAGTTCGGGTCGATGAACTCCTGAAAATTATACTGTCCTTCGGCGTGCCACATACCTGTTCGATCTAAAAACTGGGCTCCTCCTTCGGAAATCGGGATATCACGAATTTCATTGAACAGCTCGTTAAATTGATCGGACCCGGGTTGAGGCTGTGCGGCTCGCCCTGCAGCCCGGGCCTCGGCATGAGCTTCCTCAATCGTTGCTCCATTTGTTCGTGCCCCTGCAAAAGTTTGGAAGTAAGCGGGGATGAATGTCTGTTCATTAATCCTGGAGGCAACGGTATTGGCGGCATATGTGTCACCGGAATTTTCCTGTGTTGTATATGCCCGCAGAAAATAGTTGGGGTTTTGCAGCTCAAGCTTTGCGGTCCAGATAATAAAATCATCCAGTATAAACCGGTCATTTGCAGTATACACCGTACTTCCGCTGCCCCAGTTAAATTGTCCGATCATTTCATACCTGTCTGAAAGCCTGTAATGCAATGCAGTACCAAGCTTTATACTCTCCGTGGTATTGTCAATGAAAGAGTTTTCCACAAACCCGTCCGGAGTAAACGCACCTGCCTCTCCATCAGGTAAAAGTGTACGTATGGCTGAAATTTGATCTGCCTGGGGCCCGCCGCCGGCAATCACACCATCTGCAATGTTTCCGATTGTGAGAAGTGGCTGGCCATACACATTCAACCCGTTATAAACACGATTATCACCGCGTTGCGTATCCCCTCGTTCAATTGCTCCAAAGGTTGCCGGACCGGTATCTCGCCGGTCAGTTGCCACAAAATCCTGCGCTCTCAGGTACGATGCATTCAGTTTAAAAGCCAGCCTGTCGTTAAAGGTTTTAGCGTACCGGGCGGAGTAGTCGTGGTAAAGCGATACGTCGTCATCTTCTTGATCCAAATGATTTACACCTGTTTTTAGCATTGCAGAAAAACCGGGGTATTCAAACGGACTTTTACTGTTCATCAAAAGTATCCCGTTAATTGCGTTTGGCCCATAAAGCGCTGATGCCACACCGGGAAGCAGTTCCGCACTTTCAAGATCGAGATCAGAAATACCCACGATATTCCCAACTGGAAAATTTAAGCCCGGAGCCTGGTTATCAATACCGTCAATTTGCTGAACAAACCTCAGATTTCCGTTGGAAGAAAATCCGCGCATGTTTACCGACTTAAATGTGAGGCTCTGAGCACTAAAATCAACTCCTTTTAAGTTGGCAATGGCATCATAAAAAGAAGGTGCGGCAGCCTGCTGGATACCAATTGCATCAATTTTCTCAATACTGATCGGCGCATCTAAAATACTTTCTTCAACCCGTGAAGCAGACACCACCACATCCGAGCCCATGATGGTTTGCTCTGATATTTCAATTCTGAGGTCCGTAACATTCGGTTCAGTAATAATTACCTGTTCCGATATATACCCGATAATTGAAATATTGAGTGTGATTGGCAGCTCGTCATTCACCCGTAAGGAAAACTCACCTTGTGCATTGGTTGACGTCCCTGCAACTCTCCCCTGAACAGACACATTTACGCCCGTAAGCGGTTCTCCCGTGTTAGCATCGTGAACCGTACCCGAAACGGTTATTTGTTCGGATTGCCGGATAGTGACTTCATCCACTGAAAAGCCTGATGTGGTATCCTGAAGCAAGATTCCACAACAAACAACCAGCGTAAGAAACCGGTAAACGTATCGTATGCTCATAATGGGCTGTTTTTGATGATTTATTATTAACCTGCAGTGAATTATTGTACAGAATAAAACTCTTTTTTCTTATTGAATGCAAGCGCTTCCATTATGGAATTGATTTTATTCCTTGTAAATCAATAAATTTCAGCACATTACAAGAAACAAAAAAAATTATCTGCCGTTACTGTTGTATCCTACTGAATGCTAATATTTTGCCTACTCATTTTTATCTGCTTATAAACCTGCTTAATATGAAATTTATCCTTCACGCTTTCACAGTTTTCCTTCTGATACAAATTTCATTACAGCCTGCCGATGCCCGGCAACATTCCGATCACCACAGTGACGAGAGCCAATATATTTCTGTATCTGCAACCGGCCAGGCCATTGTGCCTGCTGATATAGCTGTTCTATCCGTAAACATAAGTGTCACAAATGAAGATGCAGAACACGCCTTTAATTTGCATAAAGAAAGGGAATCGTTTTTGGCAGATCTGCTGACGAATCTTGAGCTGGATGACGATCAGATCAGTTATCAACCGGTTTCCATTCGGCCAAGCCGGCAACGAGACGGTTCTGCACAAACCACTACTTCCCAAACAGTAACTATGGAACTCTCCGATTTTGATCAGCTCAGCACCGTTCAGGTAGAGCTCATTTCAAACGAGTTTGATAATTTTTCGGGTTCCCTGGCATCAACAATGATGGAAGAAGGAAGTGAGGAGGCGCTTAAAAATGCTATTGAAAATGCCCGGCGAGATGCAGAAATCCTGGCCGAATCATCCGGCAAAATCCTGGGTGATGTACAGGTGATCGACTACTCTTCCGACAGTGTGTACCGGCCGGCTGCATTGGGGGAAACGATGCGTATGCAGACATCCGACTACGGTCCGTCACTTGGCGATTTTTCACAAACGATAACGGTAGAGAAGAGAATTCAAATTCGGTTTGAGCTTACGGATGAATGAACTACCCAGGGGCAGGGTTCAGGATGACGAAACAGATAACTTTTAGATACAGGAATTTGTTACACCAAATTCTCTCTTCCTCTTCACGAAAAATACACTACAGCAGTGGTTCAAGATATTCCCATACATTCTCAGCGATAATTTGTTGACCCTCTGCGGTAGGGTGAATACCATCAGCCTGATTCAATTCATCAATACCGGCAACATCCTCAAGAAGAAACGGCATAAAAATCACGTCAAATTCGTCAGCTATATCCCGAAATACCTGCCGGAACCTGGAAGTATATCCCTCCCCTAAATTAGGTGGAGCTTCCATTCCGGCAAGAATTATGGTAATGTCCGGATCTTTCTCTCTCACTTTTTCAATAATCCCTATAAGATTTTCTTTCGTATTTTCCGGGTCAATGCCTCTTAATCCGTCATTTCCTCCAAGCCCAAGCAGGAATACGTCAATTTCCTGTTGTAGTATCCAGTCAGCACGCCGAAGGCCACCCGCTGTGGTTTCTCCGCTCAGGCCGGCATTTACAACTGAATAGTCCATTTCCAGAGAATCAATTTTTTCCTGGATCAGTGCCGGATAGGCCTGTTCCTCTTCGAGTCCGTAGCCGGCTGTAATGCTATCACCAAAAAAAAGAATCGTTTGCTGGGCAAAGCTCCCGGTGTTAAATAGTATTAAACCGAGGAACAGGGCTGCAACCTTTAACCAAATATTTCGTTTCATGTAGATTGTTACTTTTTTAAAGCCGGAATGGTTCCACATTAACCGAGTGTTATGCTAACTTTCCAACCCCTAATTTGTGCAAATGAGCAATATAATTCTAAAAGTTAATCAATTAACAAAAACATTTACCAGCGGTTCCCGAAAACTTACTGTTTTAAAAAGTATTTCTTTTGATGTAACCGCTGGAAGATCTTGTGCAATTGTAGGACCATCGGGCAGTGGGAAAACCACACTACTTGGATTATGTGCAGGGTTGGATCAGCCCACCAGCGGTAGCGTTCAGCTTGATGGCCAGGTAATCTCGGCCATGAATGAATCTGAGCTCTCGGCAGTTCGGAACCGGCAAATTGGATTTGTCTTTCAGTCATTCCAGCTCATATCTACACTGACTGCACTTGAAAACGTGATGGTGCCAATAGAATTGCGCGGCACACCATATCGCGAGGTCGAAAAAAAGGCCGTTCATCTACTTGAAGAAGTCGGGCTTGGTGATCGCCTCGATCACTATCCAAACCAGCTTTCAGGCGGTGAGCAGCAGCGTGTTGGACTGGCCCGGGCATTTATTCATCAACCCGATATCCTGTTTGCTGATGAACCCACCGGGAACCTCGATGGCGATACCGGTGCACAAATAGAAAAACTTTTATTCGACCTAAACGAAAAGAAAGGGACTACCCTCGTGATCGTTACTCACGATAAAAGACTGGCGGAAAAGTGTGACCGGATTATAGAGCTCAAAAATGGAGAAATCTTATCTGACTCTCTCGCTGACGCTTCCATCAAAGAACCTGCAGAAGCACAAATCGCCGAATGAAATTCATAAATACGTTTTTCTCCCCTTACACCTGGCGCCTTGCACTGCGGGATGCGCGCCCTCAATGGAAAAGTCTTCTCCTGTATACGTCTGCGGTGATTGCAGGGGTGGCTGCGCTGGTAGCCATCCTTTCATTCAGGAATGATGTACTTCTCACGGTAGACGATCAGGCAAAAGAACTGCTGGGTGCAGATCTTGAATTCCGCTCTTCCTCAGAATTTCCGGAGCCGGTGAACGCTTTTATCGATTCCATCGGAGGAAGTGATGCAAGCCTGGTAGAATTTAATTCCATGGTGCAGTTTCTCTCTTCGGGGGATACACGGTTGTCGCAAATCCGGGCATTAGAGGGTCCCTTTCCTTTTTACGGTACAATTGAAACGGTTCCTGCCGAAGCTGCTGCACAATACCAGCAGGACAATTCTGCCTTGGTGGAGCAGTCCACAATGAAACAATTTGGGATCTCTGTAGGAGATAGTATCCAGGTAGGCCAGGTTAAGCTGCCGATTTCCGGGGAACTTCGCAATGTACCGGGTGAATCGGCTGCATTTTCCCTTGTGGGCCCGCGTGTATATGTTCCGAAACAGATTCTTGAAGATTCCGGTCTTTTACAGCGTGGCAGCCGCGTGACATACAAAGAATACGTGATGCTGGATGATCCCAACTCGGCTCTCAGTGTTGAGGAGGAATTTCGCTCTATTGGCCGCGAACACAATGTACGAACTGAAACCGTTGAAGAGGAGAAAGAAGAGTTTGGCGAAATTGTGGATAACCTAAGCAAGTTTCTTGGCCTCATTGCATTTATCGCACTGCTGCTTGGCGGTCTTGGAGTTGCAAGTGCCGTCTATGTGTATATCCGCCGCAAAACGGACGCCGTGGCCACACTTCGCTGCCTGGGTATGTCTTCAGAACAAATTATCAGCGCATTTACGCTTCAAATTGGCCTCATGGGCCTTACCGGGGCTGCCATCGGAACGGTTATTGGATTGGTTCTCCAATCCTACCTCCCTCTTCTTTTCACCGATTTCCTGCCTTTCGACATTATTCAAACGATATCTGTCCCCGCCGTTCTTCTTGGCTTGTTTCTTGGCGTTGCAATCAGCGTTGGGTTTTCAATTCTTCCTTTGATCGGAATAAGCAGCATTTCCCCAATGCTCACATTAAAGTCTGTTGAATTTTCGCCCTTGAAAAACCTCTCACCAGTAGCAAAATGGAGCACCTTGGTCCTGTCATTTTTGGTGATATTAGGACTGATCTCTTACACAACAGAAAGCATTTATGCTGCGCTTGGTTTTAGCGGAGGTTTGATAGTTTCAGTGGCTCTGCTCTGGGGTATTGCCCATTTGTTAATGAGTACTGTAAAAGGATTGCGGCTAAAATCATTCTCTTATGTTTGGCGCCAGGGAACAGCCAACCTGTTTCGTCCAAATAACCAAACACCAATGCTCCTGACCACTCTGGGAATGGGCATGCTACTGATTGGCACGCTCTACCTGAGCCAGGAGATGCTTCTTGAGCGGATAAATCTTCAATCCAATGAAGATTTGCCCAATATCGTACTTTATGATATTCAATCCGATCAAAACAGCGGTGTGAACGACATTGTCGAATCAGAAGGCGGCCAAATTATGCAGAATGTCCCAATTGTCTCAATGAGACTCAGTGATTTGCAGGGACGAACGGTAGACGAAATACGAGCAGATACCACTTCAGACCTGCGCGGCTGGGCTCTTCGCAGAGAGTACCGTGTAACCTATCGTGAGGAATTGACAGAATCTGAAACATTAACTGACGGAGAATGGATTAGCCGTGGTGAAGGGTTCAACTCCGTTGTTCCCATATCCGTTGCCGAACAAATTCGGGAAGATCTCCGGCTTGAAATCGGGGATTCCCTGAGTTTTAATGTACAGGGAGTGGAGATAAATACAGTTGTTGCCAGTTTCCGGGAGGTGGATTTTCAAAATCCGGAACCCAATTTCTTTATTCTGTTCCCAACCAATGTACTCGAAGATGCGCCCCAGTTTTTTGCAACCATCGTTAAAACTGAATCAGATGAATCTGCTTATGCTATCCAGCAAGAGATTGTGCGGGAATATCCCAATATTTCCGCTATTGATCTGAGTATAGCCTTGCAGAGCATACAGGAATTTTTGGATAAAATCTCGATGGCTATTCAGTTTATGGCTCTGTTCAGTATTCTTACAGGACTCATTGTGCTTGCAAGCTCCATCTCTATCAGCCGCAAACAGCGTACACGCGAATCTGTGTTGCTCAGGACACTGGGAGCTGTTAAATCTCAAATCTCCCGGATACAAACCATAGAGTACGTGCTGCTTGGGCTTTTGGCCACGCTTACCGGGCTGGTTCTTGCGTTTGCAGCAAGCTGGAGTCTTGCCTATTTCTATTTCGACCTGACATTTGTGCCGGATCTTACTGCCATGCTGGTGCTTTCTTTGATAATCATCCTGGCAGCTACACTTATAGGCTGGACCGGCAGCCGGCATATTTTCAAGAGTTCACCGATTGATGTACTCAGATCCGAGACCGGGTAAGAACATATGGACCAATTTCACGTTTGTTTGATGAGAATTTTCTTTTAATTAAGCTACAATATAGGGCGTCGTGTCTGATGCTCTTCAGTTCCAAACGTATGACCACGAATCAAAAAGTCTGGTACATCACACTTTTAGTTGTACTGATTTGTCTGTTAGGTGCACTACTTATCTATCACTTTACCGGTCACATATTTCTGGCCATTATAATCGCCCCTCCCCTGGTTCACTATTTCTTAAAGAGACGTTCCGGCAACAGCAATTATTGATTGTACATTGTAAACATGAGTCCACTCCGAAAAGTCAGATAAAGAACTGATGCCTGTTACAAGCTTAAACAATTTAGGATTTGTCCTCCGAACTCACCCTGCACCCCTCTCTAACTAATAGAGAGGGGTTAAATGTCTAAATTATTTAAGCTTGTGCTGCTAATTTTCAGAACGTATGACTTTTCGGAGTAGACTCAAACATCAATTCATTACTGTCCTGAGTTTGAGAAACGGCATCTTCAATATTTATGGCACCTTCACAGAAATTTGCTACATTAAGTAAACACAACCAAAA
>JAWLEH010000042.1:0-26123 GCA_041686215.1 Balneolaceae bacterium
TTCCGGCTGCCCGGCGATGAATGCTATTGAGATGGAAATCCACAAAAAACTGAAGGAGAAAGGGATAGAGAATTTTAAGGTGATCACGGATTTCAAAGAAAGCTGGACCACCGACTGGATGACCGATCATGCCAAACAGAAATTGAAAGAATATGGAATCGCTCCTCCTGAAAAAACAGATGACAGTGATGATTTTTTAACCAGCCTGAAAGGATCGCAGAAAGTTGTACCCTGCCCCTACTGTGATTCTATGGAAACTGAACTGCAAAGTGAATTTGGATCTACAGCCTGTAAATCGCAATATTTCTGTCACGGATGTAATCAACCTTTTGAACATTTTAAGTGCATTTGATCGAATAAATTACCAATCTTCTAATGCGATCATCGTCTAATTTCAATTATCTCCCACTGATCTCAAATCCATGTCACTAATTCAAACCTCACCTGATCAAAACATTCTCACCATCACCCTGAATCGACCCGATAAATACAATAGCTTCACGGAGCCAATGGGGTTGGAAATGCAGAAAGCGCTTAAAGAAGCGGAATCTGATGATGTAAGATGTATTATTCTTAACGCGAATGGGAAGGCGTTTTGTGCCGGGCAGGATCTTCCGGAGATTGTTGAACGAGAAAATAATGAAGACCATTTTGAGCTGTCAGATACCGTTCGAACCACGTACAATCCAATAATCCACGCAATTCGAAATCTTGCAAAACCGGTGATTTGTGCGGTCCAGGGAACAGCGGCCGGTGCGGGAGCCAACATCGTATTTGCATGTGATATTGTCATAGCTTCTCATAGAGCATCTTTTGTCCAGGCATTCAGTAAAATCGGTCTGATTCCGGACAGCGGCGGAACTTTTTTCCTACCACGGTTAATCGGGATGGCGCGAACAAATGCGCTTTATTTGCTTAACAAAAATATATCCGCAGAGCAAGCCGTGGAAATGGGTTTAATTTATAAATCAGTAAACCACGGGAAATTAGAAGAAGAAGCATTGGTTATGGCCAAAAAACTCGCATCTATGCCCACAAAGGGTTTTGGGCTGTATAAAAAAGCCGTGAATCAATCGTTTGAAAACACGCTGAATCAGCAGCTTGATCTTGAAGCCGAATATCAATCCCTGGCAGGTAAAACTGAAGACTATCGTGAAGGAGTCGCATCATTCCTTGGAAAACGACGGCCTGAGTTTAAAGGAAAATAGAATCCTTTCCCACACATTCAGTCAGCCACAACATAATGAATGTAAAGACCTGTTTGATATCATCTACATATACTGGTCGATCTTACATCTCACGCTCCTCACCCGGATACCGGTTTTGACTCTGAAACTCAACCATCCAGAACGGGTAACGTGCAGGAACAGCTGAAATCTCGTCCAGTGCCTGAAGGTCATCACTTGTAAGTTCTATATCAGCTGACCGTAAGTTTGATGCAAGCTGGTCTGTATTTTTCGCTCCAATCAGAGTGCTGGTTACTCCTTTTTGATGCCGAACCCAGGCGAGAGCCGTTTCTGCTACCGTAACGCTGTGTTTATTTGCGATCTCTTTCAGCACGTCTACGATATCGTAGGCTTTCTCTTTGTCAATTGGTGGAAAATCGAACTCATCCCTCCTGGCGTTTTCGCCTGACGTTTCCTGATCTCGTGTAAACTTGCCGGTCAGAAATCCTCCGGCAAGAGGACTCCACGGCACAAAGGCCAGGTTTTCGGAATCCGCATATGGAATCAGCGCTTCTTCAGCATCCCGGGCGGAAAGTGAGTAGTAGTACTGCATTGCTTTGAATTGGTGCCAACCCCGGTGACGGGCCATTTCGTTTGCCTGGGCAACCATCCACGCCGGCCAGTTCGACACGCCTATATATCGCACGTAGCCGGAATCCACAATGTCATTAAGATTTTTCATGATCTCTTCAATCGGCATCACGCTGTCTACGCCGTGTACATACAGCAGATCAATGTGTTCAAGGTTCAGCCGTTCAAGACTGTCTTCCACCGAGTTGAAAATGTGATAGCGTGACAGTCCCTGTTCGTTCGGTCCCTCTCCCATCGCTCCGCGAACCTTGGTGGAAATCGCAAGTTCGTTCGGATTAAGGCCAAGGTTGTCGATGCTGTTGCCAAGAATTTCTTCAGACTGACCAAATGAATATACATTTGCAGTATCAATAAAGTTGATCCCGGCGTCTACGGCCATTTGTATCAGTTCGTCAGCCTCCTCCTGCTGCTGTTCGCCAACAGATTTCCAGAATCCTTCCCCGCCAAATGACATGGTTCCAAAACTGAGTTCAGATACGAAAAGTCCTGTGTTTCCTAAAAGCTTGTAGTCCATGAATATGTGGTTTTTTTCTTTAGATTAGTTGATCTGTTTATAGAAAAAAATTAAAGAAAGACTCGTTCCTTCTAAGTCTACAGGTTTATTAAACATTGGAAGAATGGAAAGAGTGCATGTGAACAACAAAGGAGCTTCCTGACAATCTCTGTATACATCCATAACCTGCCTGTCACCTAATTTGCAGAATTCGGTCCAGATACTTTGGCACTAAAAAGCAGTTCCATTATCCACGGAACTGCCTTGTTAACTACGTATTTTTACAAAATCAGATTTCTCAATATCTGGGCGCTCCGCTTATTATTGTGGCTCTGTGAGGGTATTGGCATCAAAAATAGCTGCTGTTTGAGCCAGAATCCGGCCATTAAGCGTAGCACCGGTATTCAGTGTAATTCCGGTCATCGAAAGGATAATGCCCTCAAAATGGGAAGCTGTACCGATTGTAACTTCTCCCGCTACCTGCCAGAAGATATTTTCGGCCTGTGCACCACCGTTTAGGATGATATTTACATCAGAGTTCACTGTCACATTTTCGGCGACTTGTAAAATCCAGACGTCATTTTCATTACCAGAAAAAATTACATCTTCTGTAATCAGCACAGAATTGCTCCATTTATACAGACCTGTAGTAAGCGTTTTACCACCAATTTCTCCTGTATACAATTCAATAAAGTCGGGGGCTGATCGTCCCGCCGCATCATCATATGCGGTCATCATATTCTCAACGGCTGTTGTCAGGTTTATCGGTGTAGGATCGGCCATATCGGATGCATAGATCCGTCCGGTTACCTGGTCGGATGTTGAATGCCCTGTTGCGGCTGTCTGAGAAAAACCAGTGATGAAACTTTCAGCCATCGGGCTTAGGCCTACATCACCTGTAATAGCTGATGTCGGGTTGTTATTAATTGCCGACTTTGCGAGAACAACATAATTCCCTGCCTGGCCAAGCTCTACAACCGCCAGTTGCCCACTGTTGCCTCCTGTTGTAAAACTCCATGAATTTTCATTTGTTAATGCAACACTGTTAGAGCTTATCGCACCTGTTGTAACAATTACTGTATAATTCGACTGGGCAGCAAATACATTTTCAGGTGTAAATGTGGCCATGGTTCCGGAATAACTTACACTTCCATTGACCGTTGTGGACTCCTGCATCAACGAAATGGTAGTGTTGTTAATAGTTGATGGATTCATTGCCTGATCAAAAGTGATTTCCACAACCTTATTTCGTACCACATCATCCTCACCATCTGTGGGACTTGTAGAAAATATAACAGGTGCATCAGAATCAATATCAGCATCCGTACTGTTGCTATCACAGCCCACCAGAAATGCGGTTAAAAATAGTGAAGCCACCGTTGCGGCATTAAAAAATTTGTTTACGTTCATAAAACCTTGGTTTCCCGATCTGTCGGGTTTTTGTGATATAATCATCACTTGTATAAGATGCACTGAATCCAGGCGATAAGTGTTACGGTGAGAAAGAAATTGATTATATATATCACTCTTTTAAAATGCTGAAGACTTACGGGTATAGGGTTTTATCAACCGGGATTCGTCTGATATTTTCTTCTCTCTTCTGATTTACACAAATCTCAGGACATGGTTTAAAAGTATTCCTGAATCTCTTAAAGGGGAAAATTAGAGAGCATCCACATACTGTTCAAACGGTGTACCCTTCATCCCTCTAATGAATCGCATATCTGCGGTAATTACTTGTTCATCATACTCGACGGCAACGGCCAGGTAACAGGCATCGTATTGTGTGATCGGAAGAGCAACGGATAAATCAAACGCCAGTTTACCTATCAGCGAATAGGGAACAGTCTGAATCGGAATATTTCGGATCTCTTCATACATGGTGTATGCATCATCGGGTTCAATTAACTTTTGGCGGACTTTCTTAGTAATGATCGCATCCATCTCGATTTGAAACAGATCAGGTGCATAAAAACGGTTGAAACCGGTAAGAATCTCCCCTGCCTCTTGATATTTTTTTTCCGGTAAAAACCACTTTATGGCAACGCATGCATCAATAACTGGAATACTCATCGATCCCTGTCTTCAGAAAGTTCTTCTCCACTATCGGGAAATGACTTACCGGATGCTTTATATTTTGTAAGTATGTCGTTTACCCTGTTCCTGGTTTCATCAACATCGGGCTTTGCATAGCTATCTACAAGCTCCTTCAGTTCTTCTTGCAGCGACCTGTTATTACGTTTCGCTCTGTCTTTCAACCTTTTTAAGGTATCTTTGTCGATATTTCTGATGAGTACGTCTGCCATACAAAAACTTTTTGTTTTTTTGATATCAATATGATATCACTAATTTGTAGAATTGTCAATCCTTGGTTTTGACTGCTGATTGCTTATTTTTGTGGGCCTAACAAAGATTAATTCGAGTAAATGAATTTAGATAAAAAATCAGTTATCGGGATTGCCGGTTCGGGAACCATGGGAACAGGAATTGCACAGGTAGCCGCGTCGTTCGGCCACGACGTATTTCTGTTTGATGCTTTTCCAGACCAGTTAAAAGAATCGGAAGATGGTTTGGTCAAAATCCTGAACCGACAGGTTGAAAAAGAGCGAATGTCGCAGGCTGAAGTGAATGAACTTCTTTCCCATATACACTTTGTGGATCACATAAACAATTTCAGTGAATGCGATTTGATATTCGAAGCGATCATTGAAGACATCCGGGCTAAAAAAGATCAGTTTGGACGTATTGAAGCAATCGCTCCACGATCAGCCATTTTGGCCACAAACACATCTTCCCTCTCCATTGCTTCAATCTCCTCCGTATTAAAATACCCGGACCGGTTCCTCGGTCTTCACTTCTTCAATCCTGCTCCTCTCATGAAACTTGTGGAAGTGATACCGGGCATATCAACGACAAATAAAACGGTACTGGATGCCAGGAAGTTTATCAACACCTGGGAGAAAACAACGGTAATCGCAAAAGATACGCCCGGTTTTATCGTAAATCGTGTAGCGCGGCCATTCTATGGCGAAGCTCTGCGGATCTACGAAGAAGGAATTGCAGATCATGCAACTATCGACTGGGTGATGAAAGAGCTTGGCGAATTCCGAATGGGTCCGTTCGAACTGATGGATCTGATTGGGCATGATGTGAACTACAAAGTTACCGAATCGGTATTCAAAGAATTTTACTATGATCCCCGGTTCAAACCATCTTTTGCTCAAAAAAGACTCGTGGAAGCCGGACGCCTGGGCCGTAAAACTGGCATCGGTTTTTATGAATATGGGGCCGGTGCAGCAAACCCGGAACCCGTTCAAGACAAAGAACTCGGAGAAAAAATTCTATTTCGCATTTTATCAATGCTGATCAACGAAGCAGCTGATGCAGTGTTTATGAAAGTAGCCACTGCAAAAGATGTAGACCTGGCAATGACCCGGGGTGTAAATTATCCCAAAGGGCTTCTGAAATGGGCAGATGACATTGGTATTGATACTGTATTGAATAACCTTTTTGAACTCTATACCCGCTACAGGGAAGATCGATACAGGCCCAATCCTCTCTTAAAAAAATACGTTCAGGAAGGGAAAAACTTCCATGAATAAGAAGTCTTCTGACACTGCTTACGAAATTGTACGCAATCTTTTAGAGAACGACCCTTTCAGCCGCTGGATGGGTATTAGAATAGAAGAAGCAGGCGATGGATATTGCCGTATTAGCTGCAGAGTTAAAGCAAACATGCTAAATGGTTTTAAGATAGCCCATGGTGGGATCATCTTTTCCCTGGCAGATACTGCACTGGCGTTTGCCGCAGCTACTTCGGGTCAACCGGCTCTTGCATTGGACCACTCTGTTACATTTACCCGCAAAGCTGAGTCCGGAGAAGTTTTGACTGCAACTGCCAATAAGGTAAATCTTACCCGAAAAACCGGTCTCTATCTCGCAGAAGTGCGTAACGGTAC
Organism: Balneolaceae bacterium; assembly: GCA_041686215.1. Taxonomy (GTDB): domain Bacteria; phylum Bacteroidota; class Rhodothermia; order Balneolales; family Balneolaceae; genus SW132. The sequence goes on from JAWLEH010000042.1 coordinate 6,270, forward strand.
CGAAGAAATTGTTGCTGTATTGAAAGGAACTGTGTACAGGCCATCACCAAAAAATGACAAATAAATCCTTTTAGAACTTTTCTCTGCACTTGCCGTACTATACGGTCAAATCATTTGATACGAAAAATTTACGATGGGTTTAAAAAACGAAGCAAAATCGGTTTACGACACAAAGGCCTTTTATAAGGAGTACGTTTCCGGGATGAACTCAAAGCAACTTGGCCGGGAGTTTCAATCCGATTCAGAACGATTAAAAAAACTCTACCGGGATGCGCTCCGGGAAAATAATCCTGAGGTTGAACCCCAGCATATCCCTTTTTTTCAGCGTGTTCTGAGCCTGCTGTCTGCTCTCACAAAGCGGTTAAACCCGGTCAGGCGTCTGATTTTTGGTGTGGCACTTGTCTTTGGATTGATTTCGATACTACTTACTCTGTTCGAGTTTCTTAATGTATTTATACTGAGTGGTTTACGTCCTATTCTTCTGCCCCTCTCTTTTGCTGCAATTCTAATCATTTTATTAATTGAATTGCTCGAAAAGTCGGATGTCCAGCAAGAACTCGGTGTTGCAAGAGATATTCAGCTCAGCCTGCTTCCTCCCTCAACTATTCAGAATCAATCCCTTGAAATCTACTCATTTGCTGCCACGGCGCGGGAAGTTGGCGGAGATTACGTGGATGTTGTGAAAACCGAAAAAGGCACATATGTGATCATTGCAGACGTTTCAGGCAAAGGAATGATGGCGGCTCTCTACATGGTACGGATTCAGGCTCTCGTTCACCTGCTTATAGAAAAAGAGCACCCTTCTCCCAAAGATTTACTTTTAGAACTCAACAACTACATAAAATCAAATAAATCCGATAAAACATTTGTAACCGGCTGCGTGTCATTTTTCCCAAAAGATAAAGAGCTTTTTACCTATGCGCGTGCAGGCCACAATCCGCCAATTTTATACAGTAAAAATCAGGATGCAACATTCCAGTTACGCACTGATGGCTTTGCCATGGGAATGACCTCCACAAAGAATATGGAGCAGAATGTCATTCAAAAGAAATTTAAGTTTGAAGAGAATGACAGTGTTTTATTCTACACGGATGGACTGACTGAAGCCCGAAACAACCTTGGTGAAGAGTACGGAATTGAGCGGCTTGAAGGAATCATGTCAATCTATGGGGCTCTCCATTCCCAGACTATTTCCAGAAAAATTCAATCATCGTTGGAAACGTTTATCGGGACTGAGAAAAACCTTGACGATATTACTTTTGCAGTGGTTCATCGCAATCCCGAAAAAGCTGTTGTTAAATCATCAAAAAAAGAGATGTAACCCGAAGAAGTATTAAATACCCTCGGGTTACTCATTGCCCTACTTAACCAGGGATAAACCGTTTTCAACAAGTTTTTCTGCCGTTAATCCAAGGTGTTCATATACCTCTTTAAAAGGCGCCGATTCGCCAAAGCGATCAATGCCCATCACAATTCCCTCACTGCCGGTATACTTATGCCAGCCATAGGGTGAGGAAGCTTCAATAGAAATTCGAGCTTTCACACCGGACGGGAGCACACTCTCTTTATAAGCGTCATCCTGCTCTTCGAAAAGGTCCACAGAAGGCATACTAACGACCCGGGTTGACACTCCCTTGACTTCAAGTGATTCAGCCGCTTTAACGGCAATTTCAATCTCTGAACCCGTAGCCATTACAATGAGGTCCGGTTTGCCGCCGCTGCCTTCTTTAAGAATATAAGCACCTTTCTCCGTATTGGAAGCAGGTGCAAAAGTAGAGCGATCAAGTGTTGGCAGATTTTGACGGGTCAAAACCATTACAGACGGTCCGTTTTCATTTTCAATAGCTGCTTTCCAGCACCAGGCTGTCTCGTTCGCATCTGCCGGCCTGAAAACTGAAACATTGGGTATTGCCCGTAATGCAGCAAGATGTTCAATCGGCTGATGAGTTGGCCCGTCTTCACCGAGACCAATACTGTCATGAGTGAACACAAAAATAGATGGAATGTGAGAAAGAGCGGCAATTCTGATGGCAGGTTTATTGTAATCCGAAAATACCAGGAATGTAGCTCCAAATGGAACAACCCCACCATGCAGAGCAAGTCCGTTCAGAGCAGCGCCCATTCCGTGTTCTCTTACACCGTAGTGTAAATTCCGGCCTTTATAATTTCCGGACTGATAGATGCCTTTTCCACTCATATCAGTCTTCGTGCTGCCGGTAAGATCCGCAGATCCACCCACTAAGTTGAAAATATGGTCAGAGATTGCATCCAGCACTTTTCCGGAGGCGTTTCGGCTTGCATCACCTTTTTCACTTGATTCAAACACCGGAAGTACTTTCGACCAATCATCCGGCAGTTCGCGATTCACAAATTTATTAAACAACGCACCGTCAGCGGCATATTTTTTCTCGTACTCTTTTCGTTCACTCTCCCAGTCCTTTTCAGCTTTATTTCCGCGGCTTACCGCTTCTCTCATGTGATTCTTCACTTCGTCGGGAATGTAAAACGGTTCGCCCCACTTCCACCCAAGTTTATCCTTGGTGAGCTTAATTTCATCTTCGCCAAGCGGAGCTCCGTGAGAAGCTGCTGTTCCTTCTTTATTCGGGCTTCCAAAACCAATTTTTGTTTTGCACTCTATCAGGGAAGGTGTATCTGTTTTTTGAGCTTTTTTTATAGCCTCCTCAATCTGTTTATGATCATGACCGTCAATTTGATGCACATCCCAGCCGTATGCTTCAAACCGTTTTTTTGTGTCGTCCGTAAATGCTAAATCAGTAGATCCGTCGATTGATATTTTATTTGAGTCATAAAGGTATATCAGCTTATTCAGTTTCAGATGTCCGGCCAGGGAAGCACTCTCATGAGAGATTCCCTCCATAAGGTCACCATCACTAACAATAGCATACGTAAAGTGGTCAATTAGATCACTGTCCTGCTTGTTAAATGTTTCAGCCAGAAATCGTTCAGCCATCGCCATGCCAACACCCGTACCAAACCCCTGCCCGAGTGGGCCTGTTGTTGTTTCAACACCGGGCGTAAGACCAAATTCCGGGTGTCCGGGAGTTTTGCTGCCCAGCTGCCGAAAATTCTTGATTTCATCAAGGGGTAGATCGTAGCCCGTCAGATGCAACAGGGAATAAAGTAACATTGAACCATGACCAGCCGACAAAACAAAACGGTCTCTGTCAATCCATTGTGGGTTTTTCGGGTTATGCTTTAAAAATTTGGTCCACAGTACGTATGCGGCGTCTGCCATGCCCATTGGCATACCGGGGTGGCCGGAGTTAGCAGCCTGAACAGCATCCATTGAAAGAGTTCGAATTGTATTTACACAGAGAGTATCCAGGTTTTTATCAGTAGCCATAGTTGATTTTAGTTGGTAAGGTTGTGACGAAGTATATTAGAAATGTTTTTGCTTGATAATTTATGTTCAAAAAATCTTTGAGCCGAATGCCATGCGTAAAAATGGTAAAGATCTAATTCAATCTCACAATAAATATAACCCCGTATCTGCAATTTAATGCTAACAGATAATTAAGATTATACTTAAGCCATAAAGCGTAAAGATATAAAAAAAGCCATACCGTTATGGCATGGCTTTTGAATAAATGTCAATTTTACATTTAATTACCGTCCGGCAGACGAGTAACCCTCACATTCTAATTCAAATTCAAGTTCATGAGAGGCTGGATCTGAGAAATCTCCGTAGTTTGCATTTTCGAATGCATCGCAAGCATTACCATTTTGCTCAAGAGCTTTATAAGCAAGCCCAAGTTCGAAATAAATTTTTGCACGATCTGTTACTCCACCGCTTTCAAACTCAAGCGCACGGTTTGCGTGCTGAATCGCCTGGTCATGATTCCCCATAAGGTTATATACTTCAGCAAGCCGGTATTCAGCATCTTCAGACTCTGAGTCAAACTGGTCTACCATCTCAAGGAGCTCAATTGCACGATCGAAATTTTCATCCTCTTTATGGGAATTTGCCCTGAAAATCAATTCTTCAGCAGCACCTTCACGTGCATTATCTAAAGTCCGGTTATCCCCGGCCTCCTCTGCAAGCTCAATTGCCTGCTCGTAGTATTCAACCGTTTGGTCTATGTCTTCGGGATTTTGTTTTTTGTAGACAACTGCCCGCTGGTAATAAGCCGTTGGATAATTGGGATTCAACTCCAATGCCATATCAAGGCTTTCCATAGCGGCGTCGTAGTTCTCTTCCCTGAATTGAATCGTAGACTTCAAGTAATGTAGTTGCGGCAGTGCCCTGGTTGTTTGCTGCACTACTTGGTCATCGTTATACTCCTCACCGGCATCTCTGGCTTCCTGGAAAAATTCAATTGCATTGTCAGCAGAATCAACTGAACGATTATCCTGGAATTGCTGGAAGGCGCGTGAAGCACGGCTGTAGTAGACTCGTGCAAGTTGTCCACGAATACGCTCTGATATATCTTCCAGCTCATTCTCTTCAGCGATATCAAGAGCAGCCTGGTAGGTTTCAATAGCATCATCAAATTCGTTGGCACCCGCCAACTCCTGCGCTTCATTATAGAGGGTTACGGCTTCTCCGCGCATATCTTCCTGGGCTGATGCAGTGTTTGCAAAGCCCAATACCATTGCAAACAATAAGAGTGCGGGCAATATTTTGCTGTAAGATTTCATAGTGTGTGCGTGTTTTGTTGTGATTTTAGAATAAAACGTGGTTAATGTAATAAAATTTATCTTTAAAATTGAAGTGTTTAACATATAGATGAACCAATGTGATTATATTTTGTTTCCTAAAAGGTGAAATTCGGTTTTGGACGCCTGCGCTGATAAAAATCGCACACACGTTTCACCGCTTCTTCCGGATCATCGGTTACGTGAAACAGATCCGTATCGTTTTCTGCAATATACCCCCCATCACGCAACTGCCTTTCAATCCATTCGTGTAACCCCTCCCAATATTTTTTTCCAACTAAAACAACAGGAATTCTTTCAATTTTATTGGTTTGAATCAGGGTAAGGGTTTCAAAAAGTTCGTCAAGTGTACCAAAGCCACCCGGAAAGACAATAAATCCCTGGGCATATTTTACAAACATTACTTTACGTACAAAAAAATATTTAAAACTGATTTCATACATCGGGTGAACATAGTCATTTACTCCCTGTTCATGAGGCAGATCTACCCCAAGGCCCACCGATCGCCCGCCTGCATTTTTTGCTCCTTTATTTCCTGCTTCCATAATTCCGGGGCCGCCACCAGTTATCACGCCAAAACCACTTTCCGATATTAATTCTGCTGCTGTCACTGCTTTTTTGTAGTACTCACTGTCTTCTTTCAGGCGGGCTGAGCCAAAAATTGAGATGCATGGCCCCACTTTCATCATTTTATCATACCCGTCAACAAACTCACCCATTATTTTGAAAATACTCCAAAGATCTTCGTTTCCATTTTTCTCAAAATGGTCGGGCGGCATATTTTCTTTACTGAAATAGTTTGGTGTGGACATGTCTGTTTACCTTCTAATAAGTTCAAATGATAACGTAACTCCCGGGGCTCTGTCTGCAAGTATACCGGGAGCTATGGATGTTTTGGCTGATAAATCATCAGAAACATCAAAGCTTCTCATATGTGCAAACACATAGGCATCTACTGCATTTAAGCCATGAGCTAAAACCATGATTAACACCATCAGGTCGCGCCTGTTTCGCAGAGTGTTTCTGTTGCTTTGCAACTGATTGGGACTAATACCCTGCAAGCGTTCAGGAGTGGGCCCGAATTTGAAGTCTGTATCTTCACCCCGCTGGGCATTATAGTAGGCAGCCCTGTAGTCTTTATAATTTTGATGCACAGTATAGGTATAATATCCAACACCGGCGTACATACCATATACAATGGGAACCTTCCAGGCCTGTTTATTCACAATTTGCCCCCACCCCGGCACCATTAATGATTTATACATAACAGATTTTGGCTCGGGATACTCATCGTCAGTACTGCTCTGATCATTTGTATCTGCTTGTACAGAGGAAACTCCCAAACGAAGTTCGAGCAAAGAGTAATCGTCAGGAAGCAGATCTCCCTGAGAAACAGAGACCGAGGGAAACACAAAAAAAAGTACAACTAATTTAGCGCTCTTCATTAATGATCTGCAAAAGTCGTTCAAGATCATCATTAGAGTAATACTCAATTCGGATCTCACCTCCATCGCCCTTCTCCCTGATATTTACCTTGGTACTAAGGTTATTTCGGAGTTCTTTTTCTATTTGATTGAGAAATGGTGATGGTGTGTTAGCTGGTTTCTTGCCCCGGGTAGAATCACCCTTATTTTGTATTGAACGAACCAATTTTTCTGTTTGCCTGACAGACAATGATTTATTCACAATCTTCTTTAGAATCTTCTTTTGGTCTGCCTCTTTCCCAACGTTTATTAACGCCCGTGCGTGTCCGGTTGATATTTTTTCATCACGGAGCGCTGCCTGTAAAAAATCCGGTAGCTGAAGCAGGCGCATCATATTTGTTACAGTTGTTCGGTTTTTACCAACACGTTCAGCTACCTCACCCTGAGTATAGCTGCACTCTTCCATCAGGCGTTTATATCCAAGGGCAACTTCAAGTGGGTTTAATTCTTCTCGCTGAATGTTTTCAATCAGAGCAAACGCAATCATCTGTTCATCATCCACCTCTCGCACATATGCCGGTATTTCTTCGACTCCTGCAAGCTTTGATGCTCTGAGCCGTCGTTCCCCGCTTATAAGCTCAAATCTTTTTTCCCCGATATACCGTACTGTTACCGGCTGGATCAGCCCGTGCTTCTTAATTGAATCAGCCAGCTCTTCTAATGCTTGTTCCTTGAAATCTTTTCTTGGCTGATGTGGATTTGCACGAATATGATCTACAGGAATATCGAGCACCACGTTAACGCGATCGGCAGGCTCAATCGGGACGGCCATTTTTGTTTTTTCAGTACTTTTTCCCGCATCTTTATTGCTGCCCTCTTGTTCATATTCGGGAAAGAAAGCTCCAAGCCCTCTACCAAGCACTTTTTTAGACATAAATTCTTCTCCTTATCCAGCCACAACAGGACTGTCTTTAAATAACTTCTTATTCTGCTGTATAATCTCCCGGGCAAGGGACAAATAATTTTTTGCTCCAACGCTTGAAGCATCGTATAGAATTGCCGGTTTACCAAAACTGGGTGCCTCGGCCAGCCGTACATTTCTTGAAATAACTGATGTAAATACACGGTCATCAAAGTATCGCTTCACTTCATCAGCCACCTGGTTTGATAATCTGGTACGTGTATCATACATCGTTAAAAGCACGCCCTCAATTTCAAGCTCCGGATTCATGTGCTGGCGAACAATCTTGATGGTGTTCAGCAGCTGACCTAATCCTTCAAGAGCAAAATATTCGCACTGAACAGGTATTAAGACTGAATCGGAGGCTGTAAGTGAGTTTATCGTTAGTAAACCCAATGAAGGAGGGCAGTCAATTATTACAAAATCGTATTTATCCCGAATATCTTTAATAGCATTGGAAAGAATTCGCTCTCGCTGTTTTCGATCCACCATCTCTATTTCTGCACCCACAAGATTGATATGCGACGGTACAAGCTGTAGGTATTCAAGCTCGGTTTCACAGATGGCCTGCTCCACATCAACTCCGCCAACCATAACTTCATAGATCGAATGTTCCACAGTTTTGGATTCAATTCCCAAACCGCTGGTACTATTACTCTGCGGATCTATATCTATTACCAGAGTTGTATGTTCAATTGCAGCAAGACTTGCCGCTAAATTAATTGCAGAAGTTGTCTTTCCAACACCGCCTTTTTGATTTGCAATCGAGATTACTTTTCCCATTCAATATAAGAGGCAAGATTATAAATTAACTCGATTGAATATAAGCCTCAGCAATTCCCTTACCAAAATAAGTTATACACATCACAATGTTGATATCTTGGAGAACTGCGGAACTTATACCATAGCATATTCTTTGTGTAGAACTTTACAAAACTTATCTGTTACTTCCGGTTAGTTGTAATGATTGCCGCATAGTTTGTTGAGATGGCATCCGTTCAACAGGCCTCAGTTTATCTAAACGACTACTGGAATTCAAGGTATTTACAGGCAAAACATTATTCTCAAAACCATTGAGATGAAGAATATCCTGGCGATCTACCCATGGTTTCAACTGTTTATCAGTTGAAGAAGATGCAGAATTTTGCTCACCAAGGATCTGTTGATTTAAAAGTAAACCTGATGCTGCCCGGTCACTGCTTCCTGACTCGGTTTGAAACGGATTTTCTATCATAAACGATCCGGTTGTGAGACCAAGAATCAAAACAGCTGCTGACAGAAGATAGCGACTTTTCGATGAGGATCGTTCTGCCGTTTGTTGAGCTGCCAAATCAAGGATCGAGTTCGTCACATCCTCCGGTGGTGTAAGCTTTGGAAGCTGCGACAGCTTTTTTTCCATTCTCCTGATCGACTCAACTTCGATATGCAGATCAGGATTCTTTTCCAGTTCCCGCTCGAACTCAATTTTTTCGGCAGGATCCATCTCCTCCAATATATATTTAATGCTGTTTGTATCTTTGTCAATCATACACTATTCGTTTCTTTCTCGAGCTCTTCGTCGAACATTTTTCTCAGATTAATCAACGCATATCTCATTCTGCCGAGTGCCGTATTAATAGAAACATCCGTTAATTCGGCAATCTCCTTAAAAGGCATTTCGTAATAGTGCCGCAACATCACAACTGTGCGCTGCTCTTCCGGCAAATTTGAAATATGGCGAAGTAGTTCTGATGTCGATTCATCTAATTCAAGCTTCTCATCCTGCGCAACAGCATCCTCGTCGGGCAGACGATCGTAGAAATCAGTTTTAGAATCGTCATCATACGATCCCTTAACGTCGACAAATCGTTTTTGTTTTCGAATATGATCAATTGTTGCATTATGTGCAATTCGCATCACCCAGGCGATCCATTTTCCCTGCTCATTGTAGGTGTCATCCATCTTGGTGATCACTTTCGTAAAGGTCTCCTGGAAAATATCATTTGTAACCTCGCGATTGTGTACCATGCTAAATATATAAGAGTACACCTTGGCCTGATGTCGGTTCATCAGCTCTTTAAAGGCAAGCTGATCCTCTTTTTTCCTGTAGAGATGCACCAACTCTGCATCTTTCATCTGATCGTAACTGTTTGGTATGTTCTTAGATTTATTCAGTCTCATAATTCAGGAAATTAGGGATTTATGCGATTCATTAATAGAACAAAATCATTTTTTGGTGCATTCATTAACTATACACTACAAGCATATAATTTGTGTTCATATACTAATCAAACGCAATATCATTTAAAATGCCATCACATAATGATGTTATCAACACAACAAGGTTGAGCCCACTCCGAAAAGTCAGATAAAGAACGGGCCTTGATAACAAGCTAAAATAATTTAGGTTTCTCTTCCGGACTCACCCTATATCCCTCTCTAACTAATAGAGAGGGATTAAATGTCTAAATTATTTAAGCTTGGGCCATTATTTTTCAGAACATATGACTTTTCGGAGTGGCCTCAAGGTTCTAACATTACTGCTTGATACGGCAATTTACGCTTTTGGTTCCGCAGTACCGCACCCGAACATCTGTTGCCATGACTTTTGCTTTACATACAAATCAAAACATATACCCATGTGGCCGTTTTGAATGATTGTTGCCAATTTGTCGCAAGATTGCAGACAAATTTCGCATCCATTGCCGATCATACAAGCATGGTGTCACTTATCATCCCCGCTATTGCTAAAATAGTTTGCAACGGCTGCTCCTTTTTTATTGCCTATAACTTCCTGAAGTTTTTCACGGGGCGACTCTTTCACCTTTTTTACAGACCCAAACGTTTTTATCAACTCTTCTGCCGTTTTATTTCCAATTCCATCAATACTGGTGAGTTCGGTTTGTACTGTTCGTTTGCTCCGTTTTTGCCGGTGGTATGTAATGGCAAAACGGTGTGCTTCATCCCGGGCACGCTGCAGGAGTTTCAGTGACGATGAGGTTTTAGGAATCATTACCGGATCGGCTTTTCCGGGCAAAAAGATCTCTTCGAACCGTTTCGCAATCCCCGCGATTTCACACGCATCCATAAAATCTATCTCTTTGAGTGCTTCTACAGCAGCATTCAGCTGCCCTTTCCCCCCATCGATTAGAATAAGATCAGGTACTTGTAATTTTTCTTCTTTCACTCGTTTATAGCGTCGTTTCACAATCTCTTTCATTGAAGCAAAATCGTCTGCACCGGTTACCGTCTTGATTTTAAACCGTTTATATTCGCTTTTCCTCGGTTGGGCATCCACAAAACTAACCATAGACGCAACAGGATCTGAGCCCTGTATATTTGAGTTATCAAAACATTCGATTCGGCGCGGTAAACGATCCAGGTGCAGGAATTCTTTCAGGTCTTTTACAGACTGCGGGATGCGTTCTTTTTCCTGCTTCTCCTTTTCAAGCTTTCGCTGACCCAAATTTAGCTTAGCGTTTGAAATAGCCATATTAATCAGGTGCTTCTTCTCACCAATCTTCGGCACCCTGATGGGGACTTTTTTCTGATGCTGTTCCCATAAATATTCTGCCAGCGGATCCGGATCTTCCATCTTTTCACTGACGTACACTTCATCGGGTATTGCACCTGCAAACTGACCTGTATAGTAATCTTCAACAAACGATTGAACCAGTACCTCACTTCTCCTGTCCTCAATATTTCGCAGAAACCGATGGAACTTTCCTATCAGTTTTCCCTCTCTCACTTTAAATAGCACCCCGCAGGCCTCACTAAGTTCTTCATCTACTTCAAGTGCAAAAATATCACGGTTAATCTGCTTGTTATCCACAATCTTCATCTTCTTATTATACTTGATGAGAGACTCCATGCTATCGCGTAGTTTTGCCGCTTCTTCGAACGCAAGCGCTTTCGATGCAATCTCCATCTCTTCCCGGATTTCCCGGATCAGGTCTTCGGTTTTTCCTGTAAGAAGACGTTCAACTTTCTCAATTGTATTCTGATACCGTTCCATGTCCCAGTCACCGGAACAACTGTCCAGGTAATCGTCAAAACACGAATGCCATTTGGGAACTCCCCGCGAACGGTCCACCATCTTTGGCGATACGGCACACGTACACAAATCAAAGGTTTTACGTATTGTATCGAGCATTCGCCGCATATGCCCCACATGATCATAAGGCCCAAAATATTTACTCCCATCACGAATTACCGTTCTTGTTGGATAAACGCGTGGTTTTGATTCCCTGGTAACACAAATATACGGGTAGGATTTGTCATCGCGATACATGATATTATATCGCGGCTGGTGCTTCTTAATCAGGTTGTTTTCAAGGATCAACGCTTCGGCTTCCGAGTCGGTTACTATAACTTCAAGATCATCAATTTTGGAGATCATCACCCGCAGCCTGCCATCGTGGTTCCTGCTATTCTGAAAGTAGGATCTCACACGATTTCTTAATTTTTTTGCTTTGCCCACATACAGGTGATTCCCCCTGCTGTCTTTAAACTGGTAGACGCCCGGACTGAGTGGCAAATGATCGATTTTTTCCTGAACTGTAATAGACATAGCACTTAATTTTACAACAGTTTGAAAATAGCAAACAGCCCTTTTGGTTAAAACATTTATCTTTAGTGATGAATATGTTTTATATGAGACACGATAATCCGGCAAAATAAAACAATTTATTCCAGAATGCCTGAGCCAAATAAATCAGTATCTACTACCGGCACAAGCCCCGACATTCCAATTATATTTGAAGATAACCATCTGTTGGTTGTTAATAAGCCTCCGGGTATTCTCTCCCAGGAAGATCATACCGAAAGGCCCGACCTTTTGAATCTCTGCAAGGAGTATATACGAAAAGAGTACGATAAACCCGGGAATGTATTTTTGGGGCTTTTGCACAGGCTCGACAGGCCGGTTGGCGGTGTGATGGTATTTGCAAAAACATCAAAAGCAGCGTCCAGAATCAGCGAGCAGATCCGCGGCCGTAAAGTAAAAAAACGATACCGGGCCATTGTTATTGGGAATCCTCCGCCAAATGGAGTTCTGGAACATCACCTGGTCAAAAATGAGAAGAAAAATATGGTTGATGTTGTTTCAGGCCCAACTCGGAGAAGCAAGCTCGCAAAACTTTCTTTTACTGTGGTTGACCGCTATCAAAATCTTGCCCTCTTGGACATCAATCTGGAAACAGGCCGTGCACATCAAATACGGGTTCAGTTTGCAGAAATTGGTGCTCCGGTTTGGGGTGATAAACGATATGCAAAGACAGAAGAAGCAGGGTCTATTGCACTGCATGCTTACTCATTCAAAATCAAACATCCCACACTGAAAGAGACAATGACGTTTAAAGCAGAGCTGCCCCTCAGTAAACCGTGGAATCAATTAATATAAAACCCACACCGGTTTTGCGGTTCTTGGGTATGTAGTTGGTCAACCTACCTGTAGATCCACGGAATAAGTCAATCAATTTTGAAACTGAAAGGTAGATATGGTGTTTCTATTCACTCATGCCTTTAACCGCAAGAGACAGATCGCAGACTGATGATATGATAAGATTGAGTTGTATAAGACCTGCCAGGTTTGTTGACCTGTAAGCTTGAATAAAAGAACACTGCTTTCAAACCTGTCAGGTTATTATCCAACGTTTGAGTGTTGAATTAATAACTGATTTAATTTCCAATCTTTAGTTTACACAATTTCCGGCTTTTGGTTCACATGCCCGGGCTTCCAGGCTGCCTGGGTGTTTTCAAGCGCTTTGCTTCCAATTTCTTCAGCCCGTTTAGTGTCGCTGCTGATTTCGTAAGACGTCACAACCGGTACGACTTTACTAATCTCCGTGATCAGAATGGTACAGTCTTCAAGGTGCGATTTGCTCAACTCTGCAAGCTTTTGATTGCCAACTGACAAAGCGTGCGTGTGTAGCATTGTGTACCCAATTGTAATCATCGATAGTGCCGTGTAATCATCCCGCAACATTTTGGAAAGTGCATCATTTCGGACTGATTCAATCATACCTGCAACGGACCCTGTGAACGATGCAAGTGAAGACTTAATTCTTGACTTCACTTCAACTCCCATCTGCTCCAACTCAGTTTCAAGTTTTTGCACATGAGAAGATGCCATTTTATCCAGTTCATTCAGCAGATCCACAGCTTTTTCACCCGTTACCTTATCTGACATCTTCTGTTTTTTCACAGCATTCATAAAATGACGTTCCAAAGCATGAAGATCGGATGTGTACGTTGACAATGACTTCTGATTCTCCTTACTCATAGCAGGATTGGTTCATTAATTAGTACTTCCAATTTATTTATTAAACATGTGTTAAATGATTGGCGTTCAATTTGTTTTATAACACTACCTGCATTTTGTCGATATGCTGTTACATCTGATCTGGTGTTAAAATTTTAACTACAGCCACGATAGTGGCCAAACTCTCTTAACATGTCTTCGGATGAGTCATTCAATAACAATTTGTTGATTCGGCACGACTTGATTTTTTTTAAAAATCATCCGAGATAAACACCAAATTTTTGAGATCTAAACTATAACTACAAAATTCTGCGTGTAGCTAAATACCGGGAGGCCCAGTATCGCTGGTCGATGCTTGAAATCATCACCCCTGAGGATACCGATGCATGCAAAAACCTGCCGTCTTCCATGGCAACTCCCACATGCAAAAGGCTTCGGCCTGTTCTGAAGAAAATCAGGTCACCGGGCCGGATATAATTTCGCCGGATGCTACTGCCCTCCCGGAGCTGCTGGCGGGTGTTTCGGGGTAGAGTGAATCCAAAATATTCATCAAACACAATTTGTGTAAATGAAGAACAGTCAACACCACTTATACCTGAGCCGCCAAGAATATAGGGTGTACCTTTCCAGTCCTGGTGCGCCTGGTTGAGTGCGTTTAGAATATCTCTCTGTAGTTCAGAAGAAGGTCTGATTTCGGTATTTGAAGCTCTCTGCTGACCGGCCACACCGCATGATGCCAAAAATAAAAGCAACAAGATCGGTCCAATTACATTGGCAGATAGAAAAGAGCTGTTAACCTGGGTGCACATTTGCAAATGATGTTTGTATCTTATGGTAAATTCAAATTACAATATGATGAGATTACTTGTAAATATCGACCATGTTGCCACACTTCGTAATGCCCGCGATGAAGGGTACCCGGATCCTGTTGATGCGGCAGCCGTATGTGAAGCTGCAGGAGCAGCCGGAATCGTTTTCCACCTTCGGGGTGACCGGAGGCATATCCGTGACATTGATGTTGCACGGCTAAATAAATCTGTAACGGGTATTCTTGATTTTGAGATGGCCGCATCAGACGAAATGATTGATATCTGCCTCGAAACTGACCCCGATATCGTTACACTTGTTCCCGAGGGCCGTGAGGAGTTAACAACTGAAGGCGGCCTGAACATGGAAAAAATTTACGACGATTTTGAACAACGTGTATTTGAGAAACTTGCTGATCCGGGATTAATCATCTCTCTTTTTTTGGACCCCAATCCAAAAGATATTGAACTTGCCCATAAACTGGGGGCGGATGCCATAGAACTTCATACTGGTACATTTGCAAATGCAACGAATGAAGAAGACCGAACGCACGAGCTAAAACGGCTACAAAAAGCCGCAGAATTAACATATGAAGCCGGAATGCTTGTGAATGCGGGACACGGTCTTAACCTGCAGAATCTTCCGGTATTAATTGAAAACGTACCTCATCTTGCTGATATCAGTATTGGGCATGCATTAATTTCACAATCCCTCTACTGGGGACTGGACCGTACAGTGAAAGAGTATTTAAAAATTATGGTATAATGCCCGAGGCTGTGCAAAAAGTGAATTACTTTACTATGTAAATAAGTTTAAATCATTTAGGCATTAAATCCTTCTCTATTTGTATAGAGAGGGAAACAGTCAGATTCGGAACATAGATCCTAAATTATTTAAGCGATGTAACAGGCAGATAACTTTTTTGGACAGCCTCAAAAAATCAACAACATTAAAAGTTTGAAGTACTGTTCGGTTTAGGTAAGATTCATTAACCCGATATGTAAATTCAGCCCGCAGATCTCGAATAATTTAAATTTCACCTTACGTAATTGATTCAAAATAAACCTCATAAATCTGGTTACGCTGCCATCATTGGGAAACCTAATGCGGGCAAATCTACTTTGATGAACCGAATTTTAGGCAGCAAAATTTCCATAACAACCCACAAGGCTCAAACCACCCGCCACCAGGTTGTAGGGATCTATTCAGATGATGACACCCAAATCATTTTTCTGGATACTCCCGGTGTCATTAGCCCAAAGTACGAACTTCAAAAAGCAATGATGAAAACGGTGGAGCGTGCCCGTAAAGATGCAGATGTCGTTTTGTTCCTTTTCGACCCTACCGATTCTCACCCTACCGATGAAGTTATTGAACTTCTGAAATCGATCACAAAGCCGGTCATTTTAGTTGTAAACAAGATGGATGCCATCCAAAAAGAGAAAGCTGATTTAAAAGTAACGCTCATCGAAGAACAGCTGAGGCTCGATTCTACTCACTATGTTTCTGCTCTGCAAGGCACAGGTGTAGACGAACTACTCAGCGCCATTCGGGAAAAGCTTATCCCAGGCCCTCCCTACTACCCAAAAGAGGATTTGAGCGAACACCCGGTTCGGTTTTTTGTATCAGAGCTGATTCGTGAACAAGTTTACCTTCAATTCCAGGAAGAGATCCCCTACTCCTGTACAGTTGAAATCGTATCGTATGAAGCGGATGATGACATCGACAGAATCAGCGCTGATATCATAGTAAATAGAAAATCCCAAAAAGGGATGCTGATAGGTAAAGGCGGTAAGGCTATTAAAAATTTAGGGATCGCTTCCAGGGCTTCCATAGAAGAATTTATCGACAAAAAAGCGTTTCTCGACTTGCATGTGAAAGTCCGCGAAAAGTGGCGGGAGAAAGAAAACTGGGTCAGAAATCTGGGTTATTAATTTCCCGAAAGCTTATCCAAAAGCTGACATGTTATTATGAGTATGATACTTCGAATTCTCCAGCTTTCACTGGTTTTATCTATCGCACCCTTGGCGGGAATGTCACAGACCGGAAATGGCGCTGAAAACTTGAAAATTGTGCTAATTTCTGATCTGAATGAAAGTTACGGGTCCACACATTACAAAGAGTACGTTGATTCAACCCTCGCTTTTATTCGTGAACAAAAGCCCGACCTGGTGCTGTGTACAGGAGATATGGTTGCCGGGCAAAGCCTGAGCCTCAGTGAAGATGAGTTAAGAGAAATGTGGCAAGGATTCGACGAAACAATTGGTGACCCGCTGCGGGAGCTCAGCATTCCATTTGCGTTCACCCTTGGGAATCACGACGGTTCCGGTAGTGGAAATTTCGATCACGAACGACAAATAGCGAAAGAGTACTGGAGTGAACGCAAACCTGATCTCTCCTTTGTCGATTCGGCCCAATTTCCATTTTACTACAGTTTTGTCTTCAATGATCTGTTTTTCATAAGCTGGGATGCAAGCTACCAACATATTTCTGAAGAGGAACGAAATTGGGTAGAGGAACAACTTTCCGGAAACGATGCCGATAAGGCAGCTTTAAAACTGATGCTGGGACATCTGCCGCTGTATGCTGTAGCTGAAGGACGAAACCACAGCGGTGAAGTATTAAGCGATGCAGATGAACTTTTTGAGCTTATGAAACGTGAACAGCTCAATTACTATTTTAGCGGCCACCACCACGCATGGTATGCGGCTGAGAAAGAGGGAGTGAAAATGATCCACTCAGGTGCCCAGGGTGGCGGACCAAGGATGCTGATTGGCTCGGATACCCCTCCCCGCAGAACTGTTACGCTATTGGAAAAATATCCGGGAGAATCTGATTTTCAGATTACTTCGTTTGATCTTGAAAACAATATGAAACCCATAAAATCTGATGAACTTCCGGCTCGTATAGATGGGTTTAACGGAACTCTGTTCCGCTACGACTACTGAACAGTAAATTACATAGTGTCATTACCATTTCATTAGTTCAGGCTATATGAGGCTTAAATAATTGATTTAAAACACGTTACGGTTAATACTATTACCGCTCTGTTCCGCTATATTTCGATCAACTTCAACATTTTTCTTCAAATTCTGCTTACGTATACCTTTGTTTGGGCAGAATATATATATGGGAAAAAACATAACTACTCTTCATAGCTGATTTTATAAATTTTTCCCTGGAAGATATCTGAAACATACAGGCTGCCATCCGGCCCTTCAGCTATATCCACCGGATTATTGGGAAACTCTTCATCAAATTCCCAAACTGCAAAATCATTGAAATCAATGGACAAATCCTCTCCTTCGCCGGACAGATCCAGCACCTGAACCCGTTTACCATTAGAGTTTGGCCCCTCTGAATATGTGTAACCAAACAAAACGTGGAATAGCTTTCCCCTGAATTCTGTCGGGAATTGATCTCCTTCATAGAAAAGCATCCCTGTGGGCGAAACCGTTTCTGTCCAGACATGAGCCGGGTTGATAAAATCAGAGTTATCATGAAATCCTGGTTCTGCTGGCCAGCCGTAGTTCCCACCGGCCTGAACCGACATCAGTCTGTCCATTCCTGTTGGCCCGTTATCAGAGACCAGAAGTTCACCATCGTCCCTGAAAATCATATCAAATGCATTTCTAAAGCCTATTGCGTAAATATAGCTTTCAGAACCAAAGGGATTATCATCTGGTATCTCACCTTCGCGGGTCATCCGTAGTATCTTTCCGTGAAACTCATCCGCATCCTGTGCTTTCTGATCTTCGTACGCATCCCCAACACTTACATACAAATATCCATCCGGCCCTATTCGTACATTCTCGATCTGGTGCCCTTTATCACTTGGCAATCCGCTTAAAAGCACAGTAAAATCTTCTCCCTTACCGTTTACATCTGTGTAGCGAGCCACTGTACCCACCTCTTCTCCATTTTCTCTGGATGCATATGAAATGTACACATATCCATTATCTTCGTAATCAGGGTCGAACTCAAGGCCAATAAGACCATTTTCACCAGAATAAGGGAACCCACCGCCAATATTTAGTGATAAGTCTGCAAATGGTTCGTCGTGCTTTTCACCATTTTCATATACCCAAATTTTACCACTTTGCAGTTCGTTTACAAAAAGACGGCCTGACCCGTCCGGCGAAAATTCAAGAGAGGTGGGCAATGTAATATCGTCCGCAAATTCAGTGACCGAAAAATCATCCGGCACAGATATGCTCTCAACAATCGGTGTTGGCTGGTCATTCTGATCATCCGAAACAGTAATCGACTCTTCTCCGCAAGACAACATCAGTATAGACAGGAAAATCGCGCTTAAACAATAATAAAGTAGCTTCAAAGTGAATAATATTAGTTCGAATTTTTTTATAGTTCAATGAAACGGCCTTTTATACTAAAGATCAAGAAAAGCGCTTTTTTGTTTCAATTTCTTACAATCGCCATTATTTATCTGATTTCTAATAATTTTATTTGCATTATACCCTCAAATGATACTATCCTTGACGTAATGAAACTGACGAAACAAAATAGCACCAAATTTTTTTTCTGCACCATGTGTATGTGTTGTAGCACATAGTTGCAGAGGGTGTAATCATATTCGGCACGAATTGAAGCTCTCTGGCAAAACCAGCAGGGCTTTTTTTATGTTCAGTTTACTGAACATCGTTCTTTTAAGTATTTGAACTCTTATCCAGAAAGGTGGAGGGACAGGCCCTGAGAAACCTTAGCAACCGCCCCGGTATATCCGGGGGTTAGGTGCTAAATCCTGCCCCCGGTAAAACGGGGGAAAGATGAGAAGAAAAGGTATATACAACTAAAAGCCTCTTCTGAAAATCTTTCCCCTCAAGAACCGGGAATTGATTTTTGGAAGAGGCTTTTTTTTTGATCCCCTGTTATATAGATCAAAATAATTAAAAACAGCAGTATCCCATTGAGAAGCACATTTAACAACTGGTATGACAAGAAAATGCGGGCCACACCAAAATTATCGGCAGAAACCGATGAAATTGAATCGTGGTTCGATCAAATTAAAACTATAGCTATTGTGGGTCTATCACGCAGCCGACATAAAGACAGTTACTTTGTAGCCCGCTACCTTATGCGAGCCGGCTATACCATTATACCTGTGAACCCGGAAGCCGACACTATTTTGGGCGAAAAAGCCTATCCCGACCTGGTATCAATATCTGAAAAAGTGGATGTCGTAGATGTGTTTATTCGCCCTGAATATGTACCGAAAGTTGTGGATCAGGCTTTGCAGATTGACCCTGAAATTATATGGTTACAACTTGGTACCGGCGAACATCATGACCAGGTTAAAAGAGCCGGGTACCACAATATCAAAATGGTACAAAATCGCTGTATGAAGGTGGATCACCAATTTCTGATTCGCGACCGGGATAAATGATGGGGGCGTTTCCGGTGAAGAAACTGAGTTACCCTTATGAATAATTCACTAAATCTATCAACCAACACATAACCTGACTACCATGAGTACAAACGGACAAGAAAAGAACTATAAATTTGAAACCCTGCAACTTCACGCTGGCCAGGAACCGGATCCAACAACAGGGTCAAGAGCAGTACCTATCTATCAAACCACGTCCTACCAGTTTGATGATACGGAACATGCAGCCACACTTTTTGCACTGAAAGAGTTTGGCAATATCTATACGCGAATCATGAATCCTACCACGGATGTTTTTGAAAAACGTATTGCTGCACTCGAAGGCGGAGCGGCTGCGGTT
>JAWLEH010000161.1:0-5961 GCA_041686215.1 Balneolaceae bacterium
GCCTAAATTATTTAAGCAGTGTTCGATGAATTATACCTTTTTGGACATCTTCTCGTGCTGCATCCCATCAAACCCATACTGACTCAGCCGGGTCTGTAGCATATTCCTGAAGTTCATCTTATTACCAGCTCACTGAACTATGAAATCCTCACAATAGTTAGGTGGAATAATAATGTTTTCTAAATACATACTATCAATCAATCGTATTCGATGAATACACGCAAACTTTCTGTTGTAGCCGGGCTCGTTATCTTTTTACTATCGGTCGTTTCAGCATGGTTCCTCATAAATTTTGAAGATGATGAAGAGGATACAACCCCCGAAACGGAACCCACGGAAGTACGGTTCATGGAGTACTCACCCACCTCAATCCGGTCTTCCATCTCTTTTACGGGCCGTGTGATACCTTATGATCAGTATGATATCTATTCCGAGGTGACGGGAATATTTGAAGAAGGTGCCCGCGGATTTAAAACCGGCACCGAATTTTCCCGCGGAGAAACGCTCATCCGGGTAAACGACGAAGAGGAACGCCAGCAAATTCAGTCAGCCCGTCATGAATTTGCAGCCTTGATTTCGCAACTTCTGCCAGATATCAGCATTGATTATCCCGACCACTACGACAACTGGGAGCAGTATCTCGACAACTTTGATGCTTCCGAATCACTTTCGCCGTTGCCCCAGGTGCTGGATCGTCAGTTCCGTTTGTTCCTGAATCGGCAAAACGTATTTAGCCGGTTCTACTCCATTCGTCAGCAGGAGGTTCGGCTTGACAAGTTTACCATCAGAGCGCCATACGACGGGGTTGTTACGGAGCATGCTGTGAACCCGGGTGCGTTGGTTCAAAATGGTCAGCGGCTTGGACAGTTTACCGGAACGGGCAATCTTGAGATTGAAGCTTCTGTGCCCGCTGTTCAATCCTCCTATATTAGCGTAGGTGATTCAGTATCACTTCAAACCGACGCTCTCCGGGAGCAAAACCTGCGGGCTGCGGTTACACGCAAAAATGCTCTCATTTCTCCCGGAACGCAAAATGTTAAGATCTACATAAGCGTCAGCGAAGGAGGACTATCCGCCGGAGAATACCTCAGCGGAGAAATTTATGGCCAGGAATTTTCTTCTGCCTTTAAAATCCATAAAGATATCCTGGTCCGCGACAGCGAGCTGTTTGTGGTTGATGGAGACCGGGCCCGTATCCGAAGTGTAAACCTGCTGTCCAGTGCCGGAGACAGTATGATCGTCTCGGGGCTGGAAGAGGGAGATATCATCCTGGACGAATTCCGTGATGCAGCATTTGAGGATACCCGTGTGACTGAACGGGAGGAACAGTAGATGCGAAATGTTATCCGCTTTTTTACCAAACATGTAGTTCTGGTTAATCTTTCAATTGTTGTAATCCTCATATTTGGGGCACTCGCTGCCCTGAACCTGTCTTCTACTTTTTTTCCTGAACAGCAAACCCGTTTTATCAATATCCAGGCAGTCTACCCGGGTGCCTCTCCCGTTGAAATGGAAGAAAGCATTGTCCTGAAAATTGAGGATAATGTTGCCGGTATCAATGGCGTAAAAGAGATCACCTCCCGTACGGAGGAAGACCGTACCACGGTAACGGTTGAAATCTACACCGGTATGGATCCCAACCTGGCTCTTCAGGAGATTAAGAATGAAGTGGACCGCATCAGCACATTTCCAACCGGACTTGAGGAGCTTACGGTATCCAAAGAGGATCAGCTGAATCCCGCGGGTCAAATGGTTTTACGGGGTGATGTATCGGTGATTGCACTGCAGGAACTGGCCGACCAGATCGAAGATGATCTTCGGAAATACGATAACATCACACGAATCAGCATTTTTGGCTATAACGATCCCGAAGTAGAGATCAGCGTAAGGGAGGCAGACCTCCGGAATTACGGGCTGTCGATCAGCGACGTAGCCGATGCTGTTTCGGCAGAAAACCTTCGGTCAACCGGCGGAATCCTCCGCGGAGAGGAACTGGAGTATCGTATACGTGTAGAGCAACGGGAAGATTTTGCAACCGGCTTTAAAGATATCCCGGTGGTTACCCGCGATGACGGAACAATCGTGCGGCTGAGTGATGTGGCCCGCGTGGAAGATGATATTGAAGAGGGAGCTCAGCGTGTTTTTGTGGATCGCGAGCGCGGCATTAACATCACTGTTAACACTACGAATAATGAGGACATTCTGGAGGCCTCGGCAAGTATTAAAGAGTACATCGAGGAGTTCAACCGCGGGCGTTCGGATGTGGAGCTGGTTCTGGTTGATGACGCCACGCAAAACCTGCGCGAACGTATCAGCCTGCTGCAGGAGAATGGAATGCTCGGAGCGGCGCTTGTCCTGCTGCTGTTAGGGATGTTCTTGCGAATACGGCTGGCCTTCTGGGTAGCACTGAGTATCCCGATTTCACTGTGCGGAATGTTTATTCTTGCAACCTGGTACGGGCTCACAATTAACGTCATCTCCCTGTTTGGAATGATTATCGTGATTGGGATCCTGGTAGATGACGGAATTGTGGTGGGTGAAAACATCTTTCAGAAATACGAAGAGGGGCTTTCGCCGATACGTGCTGCTGTAGAAGGTACGATGGAAGTTGTACCGGCGGTAACATCTGCCATCATAACCACGGTCATTGCCTTCTCGTTCTTCTTTTTCATTCCAGGGCAGCTGGGAGAGTTTTTCTCTGATGTTGCGTTCGTGGTTTCTGCAACGCTGATTGTTTCGTTAATTGAAGTTTTCATCTTTCTGCCGGCTCACCTGGCCCACTCCAAATCTCTGCAGAAGAACAACTCTAATGGAAAAATTCAGAAGAAAGTAGCCAATTCAATCACCCGGTTTCGCGATAAATTTTATATCCCGTTCTACGAATTTTCGCTGCGTAATAAGGCCCTGGTCTTTTTTGCGACACTTTCTGTTTTCATACTTACCATTGCCTCCATTGCAGGGCCGGTAATACGTACTACGTTTTTTCCTGAAATTGAGGAGAACAGCATCAACGTTGAGGTTCTTTTAACTCGTGCAATTAACGTGGAATATACCGAACGGCAGGGGCGCAGGTTGGTAGAGGCCGGGGAACGTCTAAATGAACGGTATCGCGACGAATTCGGCCTCGATGAGGATATCATCCGTAATATTGAGATGCGAGTAGGGTACGAGACCAACGAACTGAACATGACCTACTACCTGATGTCTTCTGAGGAGCGCCCCCTTCGCACATCTGAAATTGTTGCAGACCTGCGGGAAGAGGTTGGGCCTATCCCCCGCGCCGAGCTCGTGTCGTACGATGGCGGCGGCCCGTTTGGCAAACCTGTAGCGATATCACTTTTTTCATCCAGCTTCGATGAATTGAACCTGGCCGCAGACCGCTTGATGGAAAACATGCGGAACAATGGTGAACTTGCCGACGTGATTGACAACCGCGATGATGAAGAGCCCGAAATTCATATCGAACTGAAAGACCGCGCCTTCGCACTCGGAATAACAACGCAGCAGGTAAGCAGCCAGATACGTGACGGGTTTTTTGGAAATGAAGTGCAACGACTGCAGCGGGGTAAAAACGAAGTACGTGTGTGGGTCCGGTATAATGAGGACGAACGCCGAAGCGAGGCCGATATTCTGAATATGGAAATTACCGACCCGGAAGGCGACCGTCACTCATTAAGTGAACTGGCAGATCTGCGTTACGAGCAGGGCCTTGTAGCCATTTACCACCGCGATGGCGTCCGTGAAGTGTTGGTGGAGGCAGATGTTGCCAACCCCGATGTGTCAGCCCCGGATCTGCTGAATGAACTGGAGAGTGAAGTGATACCGGAAATCGTCAGCAATTTCCCCTCCATCAGCTATACACTCCAGGGAGAAGCCCAAGAGACCGGAGAGGTGGTAGATGCCATGCAAAATGTCCTGCCCGTGGTAATGATTCTCATATTTGCCATCATCGTATTTACATTTAAATCGATATCTCAGGCTCTCGTCATTATGCTCATCATTCCATTCGGAATTATCGGGGCCGCGTGGGGACATTATATTCACGGCATTCCGCTTGGAATTCTTTCCCTGCTGGGTATCATTGCCCTGGTGGGCATTTTAGTTAACGACGGACTCGTGCTTGTAACGGCCTACAACGGGTATCTCGAAAAAGGAATGACCGTGTACGATGCGATGGTGGAAGCGGGACGATCGCGTTTCCGGCCCATTGTATTAACAACCGGCACCACAGCCGCCGGACTTGCACCGCTTATACTTGACCAGAGCTTCCAGGCTCAATTCCTCATTCCGATGGCTGTAAGCGTTGCCTATGGTTTGATTGCAGCCACTTTTTTACTTCTGATTTTACTGCCAATAATGCTTATTACATCCAGCAATATACTTCGTGGAATACACTGGATCTGGGAAGGGGAGTGGCTGCCCATCGAATCTGTTCAGCCGGTATTAAAAGACCTTAAGTGGGAGGAAGAAAATGAAGAGTAAAATTCTTGTATTCATCTTTTTTGTTCTAACCTTTGGAGCAGCTTTCACCGCTGTGGCACAGGATACCGGTGAATTAGAGCTGACTTTACAGCAAGCTGTGGAACGTGCCCTGGAGGAGAATCATCAAATTATCATTTCGCGTAACCTTGCAGAAGTTGATGCCAAGAGCGCTACTCGCGGAAATGCAGGATATTTACCCACACTTTCACTCAACAGCAGTTATTCCGAATCGATGGAAGATTCCCGTTTTGAGTTTTCTGGTGGCGAAAATGAACAGGATGTATCCGGGAGCCGAGCCAGCAACCTGAATGCATCCGTCGAATTTAACTGGGTGCTGTTTGATGGGTTAGGAAATCGGTATCGGTTTGAATCACTCCAGGCAACACAAGACCTGAGTTCTGCTCAAACCCGACAGGAAATTGAGGGAACGCTGCTGGACGTAATCACCCGCTACCTGGATGTGACCCTGCAAAGCCAGCTTCTTGATGTTTCTGAGGAGGCGGTTGAGGTTTCAGCACAAAGATACAGCAGGGCCAGGCAGAATTACGATATGGGCGGAGGATCTCAGGTAGATCTGTTAAATGCCGAAGTAGACCTCAACAGTGACAGCATCCGGGTTGCTGAAACGGAACTTGCCCTTAACCAGGCAAAACGGAACTTACTTGTTTTGATTGGTGAATCACCGGCGCAGGATCTTTCTGCCGATCAGGAAATATCACTTGATGATGAGCTCTCGTTAGATACGCTGCTTCACTCAGCACTGTCAGATAATTCCCGCCTGAGTGCCACAAATATCGAATCAGAACGGGCTCGCCTCCAGCTTCAGCAGTCACGCGCTGCCCGCTACCCCGAATTATCCACACAGGCATCCTATAACTATAACCGGCGCAGCAGTGATGCCGGCCAGTTTACATTCCAGGAAACCGACGGATTTACGGCTGGCGTAGCCCTCAGCTTTAATATATTTGATGGATTCAGAAGAAATATTGAAATACAAAACAACGAAATTCTTCTCAAGAACAGCCGTGAACAATATGAACTGGTAGAGAAAGAAATTGAGAGTGCACTGCTGAACGCGTACGACACCTACACAACAAACCTGCTTCTTTATGAAAAGCAGGAGCTGAATATTCAAACAGCAGAAGTCAATTTTGATCGTACGCGACTCGCCTTTGAACAAGGCCAGGTTTCCAACACCGATTTCCGGGAAGCTCAGTTGAACCTGCTGGAAGCACGGCAGGAACTGATATCAAGAAGAGCGGATGCCAAACTATCCGAAATTGAACTTCTCCGCCTCGCAGGTAAGTTACTACCCACATCTGAAGACTAGCATCATCAACCGTTACAGGGTGTGTTCGCACATGGTTAAAAAATGTCGCCTGAGTTTGCCATAATTATTAAATATAACCTGAGTTCGATTTAAAAATAGTGGTAGCAGTCCAAAAAGGACGTCAACTCGCACTTTCCCGGGGGATCCCT
>JAWLEH010000162.1:0-5942 GCA_041686215.1 Balneolaceae bacterium
ATAGAACACCTCGGTTAAGTTATGATCCGGCTTCGTTCATCTCTTTTTGCATGGGAAGATGGATGCCACACTCAGTTTTCTCCGACTCCTTCCAGCGGCCGGCGCGCTCTTCCTTGCCTTTGGTAACTTTCGCTGTGCACGGAATACAGCCAATACTTGGGTAGCTTTCGTCATGCAGTGGGTTGTAGGGCAGGTTGTGTTTGTGGATGTGATCCCAAACCTTGTCGGCACTCCAGTGAAGCAGCGGGTTAATTTTGATAACCTCATTTTTATCATCCCACTCAAACATATCAGCCTGCCGGCGTACATCCCCCTGTGATCGGCGAATTCCTGATATCCATGCGGTTTTATCCGAGAGATACTGCTGCAGTGGCAGAACTTTGCGGAGGTAGCAGCACTGGTCCGGGTCCCGTTTCCAAAGCTCCGGGCCATAGTCGCGGGCCTGTTCATCAAGCCCGAGTGAGGGATCAATCACCTCAATTTCAATTCCGAAACGCTCCTCAATCTCCTCTTTCAAGTGGTAGGTTTCATCAAAATGGAGATGCGTATCCAGGAAAAAGATTCTTGTGTTGTAGCCGAGCTCCGCCAGCCGGTGAATCAGAAAAACACCCGATGGACCGAACCCGGTGCCCAGAACCATTCCCTCTCCAAACTGCCGTAAACTCCAGCGGAGAATGTAATCGGGGTGGATTTGAGCAAACCTGTCATTAAGACGGCGCATCTGTTTTGAAGTCAGTCTGTAGTTAGCGTCAGGAGATAGATTCATAAATCGTACAGTTGCAATCGACAGTTAATTTTGCAAGCAGCCTATAATTTGTGGATGAAGAGCCTCTAAATCAATATCACGGAAAGATTTGACGGAATTTTTAGAAGTATTCCTGGTTTGGGGGAGTTGAACGGTGAATCAGCAATTGCGCTGTAAAAAAGCGCTTGCAAGCGGAGTTTATCACAAGATCGATGGTGAATATATGAGCATTACAACCCGTGGATATAATTTAATACGAATCGTCAGCCGCATTTTTGAGAGTTCAAGCCGGTTTTAAATCATCGGTTTTTCTTCCGCCCGATCATGTAATCCACAAACAGAAATTCAATTGCGGCGGCTTCGAAATCCTTCCAGTTCGAGATCATCTCCCGGAACTGTTTTTCTGAGGTATCGGTGGGATCTCCGCCGTAGCTAAGGATAATCCACTTTCGGAGCCCTTTTTCTTCGCCTTTTTTGATGTTGCTCGGAAATACGGCATCGGTACGTTCGCTAAACAGCATCAGGTCCTGCGCGGAGGTGGGACCCACACCTCTGATCTTAGAGATCGTATCGAAAAAATCCTGCGGACTCGCCTCTGTATCCAGCCACTCCATATCCATTTCTCCGGCAAGGATATCCTGCGCAAGGCCCACGAGGTATTCGCCTTTTCGAAGCGTGGGACCCATCTTGCGAATCTGGGCGGGGTCGGCTTTGGCAAGCTGAAAAGGTCGCGGCCAGGCCGGGAGCGTTTTGCCGTTGTGGGTTAGGTGGGTTCCGTATGCTTCGCGCATTTTAAACGCCATCTTTTTAGCAGTTGGCTTGTGTGAAAGCTGCATCTGCACAATCCGGTAGATGATATCTTCAAGCAACGTGCCGCGAGACATTCGCTTCAACCCATAGTATTCCGTCAGTTTAGGCCCAAGCACCGGATCAGATTCGGATTGTTCATAGAGCGGACGCAGGTCGAGGTTGGTGCCAAGAATCCGGGCCAGTGTGTCGTTGGCCTGATTGATCTCTTCTTTCGTTAAATCCTCCGGCGTTTCAATGTGGAATTCAGGATTTTCCGGGTCACCGTTAAAAAAGATGGTAGCGATAATATCCCGGTCCTTCAAAGGTATGGGACGGGTAAATCCCTCCTCGAAAATCGTTTCCGGTTCATGTTCATGATCGAAATAAGGGTCGATATCAAGGCAGATAAACCAGTCGTGGGGCGGTATCGATTTCAGTGTCCAGGATGACATATGCTGTTCGTTATCTGATCATTAAATTGTAAATAGACTGATGCTGTCCAAAAAAGGTATAATCAATCGAGCAGCGCTTAAATAATTTAATTTTTCTCCAGACTCACCCTGTTCCCTCTCTAACTTATAGAGAGATTAAATGTCTAAATTATTTAAGCTGGTTTGTAAGCCGACTTACTTTTTGGACAGCCTCAGTGACTTGTTGCTCTGATTTATAATCGAACTCAGGTCCATAAGAAAAGACACGAACGTCCGGCTATACATCTTTCGTTTGACTTAATTGCTCACCCGAACCTGACAAGATTGAGCTTGAAATGGTTCCGGTTTCGCAACATCAAATGGTTATTTTACATGCTATGAATGAAATGGATAAAAAGAAAATCCGCAGCACGATTCATTTCTATGATGGATTTTCAGAGAAATACGACAAGAAGTATTCGGCCTATCTCGATCATACGCATAAACAGCTGTTGAGCCACATAGGTGACGTATCCGGTGAACGAATTCTGGATATAAGTTGTGGCACGGGACTTCTTGCCGAACAGCTCATATCCCGCTTTTCAGATCTTGACCTGGTTCTGAATGATCCCTCAAACGGGATGCGGTCATTGGCACGTACTCGGTTAAAAGGGAAGGCATCCGTAAAATTTTCGGATCAACCGGCTGAAGAAATAACGTTCGGGCCGAATAGCTTTGATCGGGTGATTTGCCTCAATTCGTTTCACTACTATGCCAATCAGAAGAAAGCAATTCAAAGCATGTATGATGTGATGAAGCCCGGCGGGACACTGCACGTGCTCGACTGGAACCGGGAAAGTTGGTTCCATCTTCCAAATTTAATCATATCAGCACTCTCACGGGAAAACATCAATACCCGGTCGCTGCGCGAAATCAAAGAGATGTTCGGCGCTCAGGAGTTATCGGTGCGGTTTGAAAAGAAATGGAGCTACCGGTTCTGGAAGTTTTACCTGGTTGAGGGGGAAAAGTAAATTTTCCGAACCTTTTTCAGGGAACCCCATCCGTTAATATGGTTTGGAGATTCCGGCTCAAAGGCCGGGATGACTTTCGCAGAGCTTATTACCCACAAGAATTCCTGTAGATTCTGATATTTTATAAATATTCGAAGCTAATCCGGGAGATTGGAATTTGAATCAATCAGCTACTGCACTTTGTTTTTAAGCAGCAACTGTTATCTTCCACACTTCAAATAAAAACGCTACATAAGCCAGCGTACATGCCAGATTCAGAAAATTATGTTGCAAATACATTCGGTGATCCGGTCACCCGGCGTAAAATCTATTTCGGGGGGTTCCTCGCTCTCCTCATAGCAGGGGTCTACTTTGCCGGCGACTTTCCTCAAACAAACGATCACTACGGATTTTGGTCCGTAATGCCGCCGTTGGTTGCGATTGTACTTGCGTTCTGGACACGAGAAGTGGTCAGTGCGTTATTTATTGGCATCTGCCTGGGCGGTGTGATCTCCAACAACCTGGACATCGTGGAGAGTTTTTTGCTGCCGTCTATTGGAACCGAAAGTTTTGCCATGATACTCCTTGTCTATTTATGGGCGCTGGGCGGGTTGATTGGGATCTGGACCCGTACAGGCGGGGCGGAAAAGTTCGCGCTTTGGGCCAGCGAGCTGATGGTTCGGGGTCCGCGTTCGGCTAAATTTTTCACCTGGCTGATGGGGCTCGTATTTCACCAGGGCGGAACTATCAGCACGGTACTAACGGGCGCAACTGTGCGGCCAATTGCCGACAAGCACAGGGTATCGCATGAAGAGCTTTCCTACATGGTAGACTCCACCGCATCCCCGGCAGCTACGCTGATTCCCTTTAACGTATGGCCGTTTTATGTGGGCGGACTGGTGATTGGTACTATCCCGATGTTCGAAACGCAGCTGGATGGAGTAAACTTTTTCTTCTCCTCAATTGCGTACAATTTTTACGCCATGTTCGCCATTTTAATCACCCTGTTGTTTGCCTGGGAAAAACTTCCCTGGGTGCCTGGGAAAAAGATGAGGGCCGCTACCCGGCGGGCACGGGAAACCGGCAAGCTCGACCGTGAAGGAGCCACACCTATGGCTGCAGATGAACTGACACAGAATAAAGTGCCCGAGAGTTATAATCCGGGTCTGATCGATTTTTTCGGCCCGATTGGTGCGCTGCTGGGCGTTGCCATTATTCCGTATGTATACACCTATTTTTACCTGGGCAATACGGAAGACCCGACACTGCTTGTGGCACAGGCGTTTGTTCTGGCCGTCCTTGCGGGAATTGGTATTGCCTTAGCTAAAGGAATGCGACTGCAGGAGGCAATCGACGGATTTATTGACGGATGTAAAGGTGTGACCATCGGGGCAATTATCCTGGCACTTGCGGTATCTCTGAAAGAAGTGGCCGACGCGGTTGGGACAGCCGCTTACGTGGTAGATTTGGTGGGTGATGTGGTGGCGCCGGCCATGCTTCCGGGTATTTTAATGATTCTCTGTATGCTGATCGCATTCTCCACCGGAACTTCCTGGGGGACATATGCCGTGGTATTTCCGGTTGCGGTACCCCTGGCCTGGGCCGTTGTTCCCGATCCGTTTTTCCTATCGCTCTGCTTTTCTGCCGTGATTGGCGGAGCTGTTTTTGGTGATCAGTGCTCACCAATATCGGATACAACGATTCTGAGCTCCCTGGCAACCGGGTGTGATTTAATGGACCACGTGACCTCGCAGTTTCCCCTGGCCATAATGGCGGGCTTGCTGGCAATGATCACCTACGCCCTGCTTGTGGTGTCATTTGTATAGAAACTACTTCAGGTAATCACACAGAAGGTTGTTTTTTGTGATTACTTCATTCGCTTCCTTCTTACCCCACAAGAACTCCTGCAGGGAAAAGTGACTTTTATCTTTTTCTACAGAATGACCTCGGGATTCTCCGGATCAAAGACCGGATCTGTCAATTCCCCATTTACCCAATGGTAGCCGATTCCACCCAAATCGGGGTGTTCAACACAATGACAATTATTCTCCTAAACCGGCATGAACAGCCTGAGCTGTGGAGTTATACCGGCCCGTTGCACATCTAACAAGCTTTATCAAACCTGAATCCACATCCTGAAACTTTACATCCATTATCGAACCGAGTACGGAAACCCGCATCAAAGAGTTCAAGACGATGTGCTACGCCTACCGGCTGTCAGACAGGGACTCTTCAGGCAGCTCATCGCCCAGTAATCACAGCCGAAACGTCACCCATTGAAAGCCGCTATCTGCTTCGTGGCAGAAGTATATCCGGCAGGGAATAAATTGGGTAAATGGGAGGGGTAAATGCACCAATAATCGATTCAAATTTGTTCCGATTTGAATCGGTTCAGCACGTCAGCCACGCTAAAAAAACCAAATCACTAAGGAAACGTAAAAATTGTCTTACTTTTCGGAGTGGACTCAAGATTTTGTGTTTCTGAACGAAAGAAGCAGAGAGAAGGGGGGTAGTCGCTCCGGGAGTTCTGGCTTGAAAATCAGTAGTTTTTGTTACCTATTTATATTTTATTCAGCAAAAACATTTCTTACCCTGATGATAATTTAATGCTTTACACACCCCCTAAATAGTTTTTCCACCTGCCATGAGTGCAAAAAATGATATTAAACATCCTGACGAAAATGACGCTTTGAACGGTGTCTTTGCAGTCCTTCTGCTTATAGCTGTTCTGGCAGCTGCTTATTGGGTGGTGGGCGATATGGCTGACGGAACCGTTACTATCTATCATGTCTTTATAGCAGCTTTTATTACGGCTGCAGCAACCGGTTTTGGGGCATTACCGTTTTTGTTCATCAAAGAGTTCGATCATAAATGGCTGGGAGTTGGAAATTCTATAGCTGCCGGTCTGATGCTGGGCGCAAGTATCGGTCTTATTTACGAAGGAGTCACGATTGAGGGAGTCGCTCAAAATACGGTAAAGGTAGTCGG
>JAWLEH010000163.1:0-5856 GCA_041686215.1 Balneolaceae bacterium
GGTAGTGGCCGTTAGTAAAGATGCTACAGCTGTGAAAACCAATGCGATCTGAGCCGATTTTTTAAATGTCTGTACCTGATTTCCGCGATACATCATCCATGCACTGATTCCAAGGACAAAAAGACCACCTGTCACAAACCCTGCGATTATGGTGTGAGGCATTTGAACAAGCAGTCGTTCATTCAGCAGTATGGCCACAAAATCAGACAGTTCAGCCCTGCCTCCTACGATCTCATATCCTACAGGAACCTGCATCCAAGAATTTGCCATCAAAATCCAAATAGCGGAAAGATTCGATGCAATAGCAACCAACCAAATGGATAAGAGATGAACTCCCTTGCTGAGCCGATTCCATCCAAAAAGCCAGAGACCTAAAAATGTAGACTCCATAAAAAATGCCATCAGTGCTTCAATGGCCAATGGTATTCCAAAAATATCTCCTACAAACCTGGAATATTCACTCCAGTTCATCCCGAACTGAAATTCCTGTACAATCCCCGTCACAATCCCAAGCGTAAAGACAATGACGAATAGTTTTCCAAAATATTTGGTGAGCTGCTTGTACCTTTCGTCTCCTGTTCGGTACCAAAATGTTTGAATTATTGCCACAATAACAGATAAACCTAAAGTAAGTGGAACAAAAACGAAATGGTATATCGTGGTGATTCCAAACTGCCAACGAGCTAAATCTAATGCTTCCATGCTATTCCCTAAAGTTTCAGACTGCTGTATTTCAACAAAATTGAGACAAGTATTTTTAGTTTAGTTACACTTGTCTTTACATGATCTTACAGACTAGTTATGAAGTCTATATGAAAAGATTCTCTCGAAAGGAATTTTTCAGTAAAAACGCTTTCATATTTTTACCTTATGCTCAGCTTCATTTTCCTATATTCCTCTTCCTAAAGAATAGTTAAACCAATTTGAATGAAACCATATCAACTGCTTGCTGCCATAACTGTTACATTTCAATTTTTTGCTATCCGGGGATTTGCTCAAACCACCGAACCCATTCCCGCTCCTACCGACTTTGAAGTCTATGCCGTATTTGCGGAATCTCCGCCTTTCATAGATGGGAACCTGGATGATCCGGTCTGGCAGGATATTCCACCCATCACAACATTTACCCAGGTATGGCCACGAGACGGGGCGCCGGCTACAGAAGATACTGAAGTTCGAATCGCCTACGATCGCGACAACCTCTACTTCGCTTTCCGATTTTATGATGACAATCCGGATCTGATCCGGGCCAAAAACCTGGAGCGCGGCGGGCGAAATAACCGTGATGACCACGCCTACATCGGAATCGATACCTATCTCGACGGACGAAACGCCTACCTGTTTGAAATGAACGCCCTGGGAACACAGGATGATGCTTTGGTTACAGATGAGACACTGAATTATGAGAGTTTCTCCTGGGATGCCGTTTTTCTAAGCGAAACCACTATAGACGATGAAGGCTGGACACTGGAAGTTGCCATCCCGTTTCGTCAACTCCGATTCCCGGAGGGTGAAGAGCTGGAGTTTGGTTTGATGGTTTCGCGGATGATCAACCGAAAGAATGAACGGGTTCTCTGGCCGGCCATAGGAATGGAGTATGGAGGGAGTTTCGGCGTCCTGGCCGCAGCTTCACAATACGGGCGGCTGAAAGGTTTGAAAGGAATTAATCGTGGAAAAAATATTGAGATCAAACCGTACCTGATATCCGGCGCACAGGAAGTTCGTCCTGATTTGAGGGATGAAGCCACCGATATTGATTACAATTACGATTTTGGCGGAGATCTGAAATACAGTATATCCTCTAATATGACTTTAGATCTCACCGTGAACACCGATTTTGCCCAGGTAGAAGCCGATAATGTTCAGCTGAACCTTACACGGTTCAATCTGTTTTTTCCTGAAAAACGGGAGTTCTTCCTGGAGCGCGCCGGACTCTTTGAGCATGGAAATGTACGTTCAACTCAAACGTTTTTTTCACGGAATATTGGCTTGACAGACCAAATTCTGACCGGTGCACGGGTAACGGGTCAGACGGGACGCTACTCTATTGGACTCATGAATATTGAAACCGGCAACGGTATGAGAGATCTCTTTGGAGTGAACTCCACGAACAATACTATAGCCCGCCTGCAGACCACCGTATTTCCTCGTGCAACCGTTGGTACCATTTTCACCAACGTAGAGCGTCCTGATGGCTACAATCGCGCCATTGGAGTCGATACAAAGTACCGATTTTGGAGCTCCAGTCAGTTCGATGCATGGTTTACCAATGTTTGGGATAATAACACTCTTCTAAACGATGCGGCCGGAAACATTTCCATTCAACTTGAAAACGACCTTTACGAAGGCGGAACATCGTTTACCTCTGTAGGAGAAAATTACCGACCCGAGCTTGGTTTCGTGCGCAGGCTTGATTTCCGCCAGTACTCCGCTAATATTGGGTATAAACCCAATGTAGACTTTAGCTCCATTCGAAAATTCTATTTCAGAACTTCGTACGACTATTTTGAAGGACAGGACGGGACTCTTCAAACAACAGAGTTTTCGTCTTCTATTCGATCAGAGTTTGGAAACCGACAGTCTTTTGAAATTGAATATAAACGACAATTTGAACGTCTCATCAGTGATTTTGCACTACGCTCGAATGCTATCATACCTGCCAGTGATTATACCTTTCACACACTTTCAGCTCAGGGAAGAACCGACGAAGCACGGAACGTCTTCGGATCTTTTAACTTTTCAACCGGTCAGTTTTATGACGGGAACCGCACAGACTTTGGAGTGGACTTCGGATTCCGGCAGTCTAAGCATTTGCATTTGGAAGGCGGGGTAAGTCACAATATCATCCGGCTACCCTTTGAAAACGGTGATTTTGAGGCCACTACTATTCGTACCTCTATACTGGGTGCCATCAGCCGAAAGCTTTTTGCCCGGGCACTCGTGCAGTACGATAACTTTTCCCGAAACCTGCAGACCAATCTCCGCATCAACTGGATTCATCGCCCAGGCAGTGATCTCTTTCTGGTGTTTAATACGAACTACCACATCACAGGAGATAATGAAGATCTATTTGATCCGCGAAAGGACTTTATTCTAAACAGTCGTGCTGGAATCGTAAAATTGACATACTTGATTATGATATAATGTTTAACACTAAATTTTAAAGCGAGCCAGGTATTGGATCTACATGTGAGCCGTTCGTTCATTATCTCTGCGTAGATACTCGTTGCGCTTGCCCTGGCGATCTACCAGTTTGGTTTTGAACAGGAGCAAGCCGTCACCATCTCGTTTCTGACGCTGGCCTTTGGAAAGCTCTGGTTTGTGTACAATTTGCGGGGAGCCGGTACTACATTTTTATCCAACGATATTTTAGAAAACCGGTATGTGGCCGGATCCATTCTGCTATGTATTGTTCTGCTGCTGGCAGCGGTCTACCTGCCCGGTTTATCCGATGTTCTTAACACTCGTGATCCGGGACAGTCAGGCTGGTTGCTTCTGCTTGGAATGAGCCTGATTCCTTTTGTGATCGGACAGGTTATCAGAATGTTCCAGAGAACGCCGGAAGCAACAACATGATTAGTTAAAGACAAGAACCAATAAGTTTTAAAGAATGATTTCACAAACACTCAATCCATAACTTACAATAAAACATCTATGTCACGATTTGATGAAGAAGCCAAAGACTGGGACACCCCGGAAAGTCAGGAGCGTGCAAGAGCCATAGCCAATGCGATCCATTCTCATGTCCCTCTTTCAACGGATCTATCTGCTTTTGATTACGGCTGCGGAACCGGACAACTCAGCTTTGAACTCCGTGATAAAATTGGCCCCATTACATTAGCGGATAATTCCACCGGAATGCTGGCCGTACTGCGCGATAAAATCAAAGAAAAGTCTATCGATAATATGAAGCCCATAGAGCTGGATCTGACCGGCGATCCACTGCCCAATACTCAATTTGACCTGGTTTATACATCGATGACCCTCCACCACATCTCCGATACCCGATTCATTCTTAAGCAATTTTATGAATTATTAAATCCCGGCGGCTATCTCTGCATCGCCGATCTCGACAAAGAGGACGGCTCCTTTCACGGCCACGATGTTGATGATGTTCATAAAGGATTTGATCGAGAAGAGCTCGCATGCATAGCCGAAAATGCAGGCTTTACAAACATCAACTTTTCAACAGCCTTTACAATGGATAAAGAGGTGAATGAACAGGGTGATACAAAGCAATTTCCAATCTTCCTGATGGTAGCGCGGAAAATATAAATATGACATTTAAGTCGGACAGACGTACACAGAGACCTGCTTTATCCAAAAAGTGTCGGTTAAAAAGGTTGATGCTCAAACCCCAAAAGGATTGACCGATTTACTGTCGTCTGAATTTTAAATTCATTTGCCTCTTCTTATCAAGACTGAATATAGAGCAAGCTATAATTCCAGAAACTCTTCCACGTCAGTGTCTACCGGTTGCATAATTTGATCTTTGGGACCGCCAATCACAATAATCATATTCTCTGGATCCAGATATTTTTCAGCCGCCCGGTTTACATCCTCCCATGTCAGATTTTTGAGTGCTTCTAGCTCAGCCTCGGAACCGGCATAATAATTCAGGTACTGAGGAGACTGATATGCAAAAATTCCCAGCAATTCCTGATGAGCAAGACGCTCAGCAATTTTCTGTGGTGTATCGTAGGAGGCCGGTATAAGTCCATCCAGGTATGCCGTGCGGGCGGCTCTGAATTCCTGTTCCGTTACCCCCTCCTTCTTCATTACACGTATTTGCTGAAGCGCCAACCTCACACCTTCAAGTATCGTATCCGGATTTCCTCCAAACCGCCACAAATATGGATTAGGAGCACCTAACCCCGGTTCCACCTCACCATATAGTGCCGATGTAATTCCGGTTTGCGTTCTCAGGAGCTCCATCATTCGTGATATAAAACCACCTCCGGCAAGGATATGATGCATTACTTCCAATGCAGCGTGATCTTCAGGCAATCCTTCAATACCTTTGTGGCCAATCATAACTAAACCCTGGCGAATATCCATGTCTTCAACAACTATTTGATGCCCATCCAGCTCCGACATTTCCTGAAACTCTGCAACAAACGAGGCACTCTGCTGTTCAGACGGTAAGTCAGAAAATCCTGATACGCCTATTGCAGATTCTACATCCTCTCTCTTTACATCACCGGAAACAGCTATGGTTATATTTTCTCCATAAAAGTACTTTTGATACCACTGTTCCGCATCTTCAAGCGTAATAGCATTTACTGTTTCTGAGGTAACTTTTCTGCCAAAGGGGTGCGACTCTCCATAGAGTTCCTGCATAAATAGGTTACGAACTTTCGTAGCTGCATCATCAGCATTTCTGTCAGCACTAATAGCCTGACGATTTTTTTCAGAATCAAATACTTCTTTGAAGTCAGGAGAAGACAAAAGAGATCCCAATGCTTCAATAACTTCCGCACCCGATTCAGACGGAGCTACACTGCTGATCTTCGTCAAATTAGGTTCCGATTGAATTTGTAAACTTGCCCCAAGATTATTGAGCCTGTCTGTCAGCTTCTCATCTGCCCCTGCACGTAATAGCTGAGCCGTTAATCGTGCCAGCCCCTGTTTTCCAGCCGGCTCAGCAGATTCCGGTGTTCGCACTAAAATTGAAACCTGAACCACCGGCAGCAGGTCAGATTCAGCAACAAATACTTGCAGTCCATTGTCAAGAGATACACGATAATCATCCGGGGCTGGCGGAGTAAACTCAACCGAGTCGAATTCCAATTTATTGAAATGATCTACCGGCATGGGTTCATTGAATGATGATGGACGACGGACAGCCATCCACGG
>JAWLEH010000164.1:0-5797 GCA_041686215.1 Balneolaceae bacterium
TGGGCCATAAGTGAACATGGAATCACTAAAAGAAAAAGTAAGGGCACTATTTTGATGATGTGCATAACGATAAATTAGGTTTGAATAATATTTTGATGTTTTAAATCAATTTAGTTGGGAACGCATTAATTATACAATTTTTTGTTCGCTTGGTAGAAATAATAAATACTACTTATTAGACATATCCAAGAAAAGTTTTTATATAAATTTAAACCAACATTCAGTCAGTGTAAATTTTGCATAGTTATCAACCTGTTTCACATGTTTATGGCTATGGAGCCCCATAGTGTTGCTATCATTTAATTAGTATAGCCTTTACAAGGGTTAGATTACTGATTATAATAACTTTGCGTTCTTAGCGAACTTTGCGGTTGATACAATAGAGAGGCCATTTAATGTTGGAGTTTTTCAAATCTCATTCAAAAGCTCCCATTTATTCCGCACGAACATTCTGTTTTAAAAACAATTCTGATTCTTCTCCGGATGATTTCCCCACCAGTTATTGCCGGGTGACAGATACTCCAATCGCTGCTCTTCCAGACTGCTGATCGTGGTTGATATTGTCCATGATACGGGCGAGAACCTGCTTTTTTTCAATCAGTTCACTGACTGTGATTTTCTAATCAAGCGCCGCCCGCGCACCGAAGATCCCGCTCAATAGTTCGAGCAGACCGGCATGAAGAACCATCAGAACTTTTACTTTGGCATTCGCGAACGCTTAAGGAACTCCTGACCTATAAGGCCGGCCTAATTGCTTAGACCAATACCGAATCATTATCAATAATCTGTTCTTTTCTGTTTATTTACAGATCCATCCAGTCCAATTGGTCCCACCTCTCCGGGCCGTCATTACTTTGAGGAGTACCCGGCGTACTTCTGCCCTCATCAATATATTTTTCCAGCAGTGATTTAAGCTCTTTTACCTTATCAGGATACATATAGACAAGATTAAACGTTTCAGCGGGATCTTTCTCCAGATTGTACAGCTGGAAGGAGGGCAGTCCCCGGAGGTCTTCTTCGGTATTTGGATAACTCCATCCGCCGGATCCCTGCCACAATATAAGCTTCCACTCTTCTTTAATGATTGCAAAACGTCCATCAATGGAATGAAGTACTGTCGCCTCTCGCAACGGTTTTTCGTATGCCTGCTGTTTCAGAACAGGTAAAAAACTGTAGCTGTCTTCGGCAGCATCATCTGGTAGGTTTGTCCCCGTCAGATCTGCAAACGTAGCCATAAAATCGGCCGTACTTATGGTTTCATCCGAGAGAAACGAACCCTCGATTCCACCCGGCCAGCTAACAAGAAAGGGAACTCTTAACCCCGCTTCATAAATATCAGCTTTATGCCCCCTGTAGATATAACTCGGGTCGTGGCCCGCCTGTTGGAGTTCCTCGAAATCAGCGCGGGGCGACGCACCGTTATCACTGGTGAAAACAAGTATGGTATCGTCAAATATGCCGTTAGCCTTCAGCGCTTCTATCACTTGTCCGACCACCCCATCTACTTGCAGCATAAAGTCACCGTACAGGTTGGAATTACTTTTGCCTATGTACTCCGAAGTGGGTAGAATGGGCGTATG
The DNA here is from genome assembly GCA_041686215.1 of Balneolaceae bacterium. GTDB lineage: Bacteria > Bacteroidota > Rhodothermia > Balneolales > Balneolaceae > SW132. The sequence continues at coordinate 1,581 of JAWLEH010000164.1, forward strand.
CGGGGCCGGCAATGCAAAGTACACGAAAAATGGATCACTATTTGAGGCCTGTTTATTTATATATTCTACGGTCTTATTGGTCAAATGGGGCAGCACGTCCGTATGACTAAAATCAGATCCGGTTAGCCCCTTCCTCCAAAAGCCTTTGTGGTCATAGTTGACCGTTGTATCGGTTGGAATTGTCGTAGGTTGATTATTTTCAACATAGACATAAGGGGGCATATCCAGGGAAGCTGGTATTCCATAGGAGTAGCTAAATCCACGGGCATTCGGACCATTTTTGATAGGTTGACTGAAATCAACCTCGGGACGAAGATTGGGATTATCCAGGTTTTTGGGAGTTTCTCCGGCAAAATACCAATCCCACCCTAAATGCCATTTGCCTACAAACGCAGTTTCATAACTCTTTGCCTGTAGCATATTGGCAACAGTCATTCTATCATTGGAGATCAAGGGACCGGAATACCCCCATGTCACGCTGCTTTTCAGGGTCGATCTCCAGTTATATCTACCCGTCAGAAGGCCATATCGTGTTGGTGTACAAACAGCCGAGGTCGTATATGCACTGGTAAAGGTGACCCCTGCCTCTCCAAGCCGATCGATATTCGGAGTTTCAAAAGCCGCATTTTCATTATAAAAGGAGACATCTCCGTAGCCAAGATCATCGGCTAAAATCACCACAATATTGGGGCGCTCCTGCCCTTGAGCATAGTTGATAACCGAAAAGAGTAACATACTCAAAAATAAAAGTCTGCCTATGTTATTCATGGTGCTATCATATGGTTAATAAATATTTTCACTGTCCAAGCTTCTTTTCCAGGATTCCAGCTCATTTTTTAATTGACTGAATACTTCCTGGTTATTTTCCCTTACATTGTCTGATTCATCAATATCTTTTGAAAGATCATAGAGCTCTTCTCTGTCTTCATTAATTATAATATTCCAGACGTCTTTTCTGACTGCCTTGTGCCTGCGACATCTCCAGAAAACAGTGCGTTCATTCCTTAAGTTTTAGTTCATCGCCGGTATCATCCTGTAGTTCAGAAAGACGTTGCATAAGCCGGCGAATGACAGGCTCCGAATTTTTCTTTTCAGCCAGATCTTGCGTTTCGTACGGATCTTCGACTAAATTAAACAAACGGGCCTTTGAAATATCCGGGTATAAGATAAGTTTATACGGCCACTCTACAACTGCCCTCTGTTTCTCCAGATATGCCCCGTAGATTGCCGGATACAATTGAATGTCTTCACCGCGTATCACCGGCAGCAGGGACTGAAACTGATAGGATTCGGGCACCTCCCCTCCTGCAAGTTCAATCGTCGTTGGAGCCACATCCTGCAGGTAGATCGGTGTATGATTCTCCTCACCCCGGGATATACCAGGGCCTTTCATGATAAACGGTACTCTCAATGAGTGCTCATACATGTTCTGCTTCCCCATGAGCCCGTGCTGACCCACCGCTAAACCGTGGTCGGCCGTAAAAATTATGATCGTGTCATCAAGTTTATCGCTGGCTTCAAGTTCATCCAGGATAAGTCCAATCTGTGCATCAAGATGCGAAATAATCGCATAGTATTCCTGTCGATTCACACTAACTGCGTACTCAGTGCGGGGAAAAGGAGCAAGACGTTCATCACGCAAATCCCGACCGGAACCTATCGGTTCATTGTGTGGATACTCAGGCAGATAGTTTTTAGGAATTTTTAACTTCCCCGGATCATAGGATTCCACGAATTCCCGAGGAGATTGGCGAGGGTCATGCGGGGCATTAAATGCTAAATACATAAAAAACGGTTCCTCTTGAGTGGAGGCGTGTTCAATGAAATTGATGGCATCATATCTGAGTACCTCCGACCAATGAATACCCCCTTTCCAAAAACCTTCAAACGTGTGGTTATATGGACTCCACGTGTCCTCTTTGTCTTCATGGGGACGGTCATATCCGGCCTCTGTCTGGTTAGGCATACCAGGACGCACGTGAATAACGTGATCAAACAGATCATCGGGATCAAGACCGGGTACGTGCCACTTACCTGTAAAATAGGTATTATAACCGGACTGCTTAAGCCTCTGGCTCCAAAAAGATTTCTGTTTAAACTCAGACTTGTAATCATCCTCACTGGTACGCTTGGCATTCCATACAAACTTCCCGGTATTTAACATGGTACGACTGGGCATGCAAACAGCAGGGCTCCAGGACCCCATATTATAAGCGCGATTGAATTGAATACCCTCTTCGGCAAGCCTGTCTATATTTGGCGTTCGCACCTCTTCATTGCCGTAAGTTCCAACATCGTGATGGCTCAAATCATCCGCAAAAATGAATACAATATTGGGTTGCTCCTGGGCCACACTCACAGTGGCTGAAACCATGAAAATAGCTATTATGATCATCTTAATTATTGATTTCATAATCATTTTCATAAGCACTTCTCTGAAGGGATTGCAACCATTCTATAAGTTCCAGTTTCATTTAGTTAGTAGAAATAATTAAATACTGCTTATTAGACATATCCAAGAAAAGTTTTTATAGAAATCTAAACCAACATTCAGTCAGTGTAAATTTTACATAGTCATCAACCTGCTTTGTGGCTATGCAGACACATTGTGAGGCCATTTAATGTTGGAGTTTTTCAAATTTCATTAAAAAGCTCCCATTTATTCCGCACGGACATTCTGTTTTAAAATCAATTCTGATTCTTCTCCGGTTGACTTCCCCACCAGTTATTGCCGGGTGAATAGTCAGGCGACAGATATTCCAGTCGCTGCTCCTCCATACGGGGCAGCAGTTCATTTTCTACAGATTCCAGGTAACGGGCTTCAGCCTCAGGATCATACTGAGGATCTTCAGTCGGAAAAGCCGCACCTGTCAATTCAAGATATGTCGTTAGTTCATTTCCAAGTCGCTCTGCGATGTCCTGTTGTTTTGAATGGAGATCCTCTTCTTCTCCCGGGTCAGATTGGAGATCGTATAATACTTCTGAACTATCTGCATGGTATCGAATCAATTTCCACTGTCCGTCACGAATAACTGATGAGGGCTGGCCACCCTGGTTGCCGTAATGAGGATAGTGCCAGTAGAGATACCGCTCTTCAATTTCTCCGCCTTCCAGGAGCGGCAGCAGACTCACGCCATCTTCATGCTCATCCAGACGCAGTTCAGCTCCAACAAGATCAAGAATGGTAGGATAAAAATCGGTTCCTGTAACTGGCGTATCATTCTTTTCACCTTTGTGACTTAGCCACGGAACCTTAATGAAATAGGGCACCCTCAGTCCACCTTCGTATTGGTATCCTTTACCCCCTCTGAGAGGTTTGTTGGATGTTGCGTAATCATCCCCTGCAGCAACACCGCCATGATCAGACGTAAAAATGATGATTGTATTTTCCTTTAATCCCATCTGATCAAGTTTGTTTAGCACCTGACCTATGGCATCATCCATGTGCTGAATCAATCCGGCATAAACGGGGTTGTCCTGAACCTGACGAATCGGGAGGAAGTGCCCCATTTCAAACCCTTTTTCCTCAATTCCTAACTCCTCCGCCTTATTTCTGTATTTCTCCCAGTAGGCCTGGGTGGTTTGAATAGGCGCATGAACGGCGTAAAACGAGAGAAATGCAAAAAATGGCTCATTTCCATTTTCTTCAATAAAATCAGATGTCTCTTTCGCCAGTTTCTCTGCAAGACTCATTCCTGCCTCATCCGGGTAATCTTCCATTTTAGGATTGTTGAACGGCGAAAAATAACCGCCCGTATAGGGACCGCCGGATTCAAAACCACCCTGATTACCGTCAAAACCGTGATCTTCAGGGTACGAGCCTTCACTGCCAAGGTGCCATTTTCCCGCAAAAAATGTGGAATATCCTTCGTCTTTGAGTGCTTCAGGAAGAACGACATATTCATGGGGCAGAGATCGTCGGTAATCCGGGGGAAGCAGCTTCGTATAACGTTCACTTTCCCTCCACTCCTCACCTGCGGGAGCACCAATCCAGTCTGTTATACCATGGCGGGCCGGAGACTTTCCCGACATGATGCTTGCTCTTGCCGGACTGCAGACTCGTGAAGCCGCATAACCATTCATAAATATCATGCTCTCTGAGGCGAAAGAATCGAGGTGCGGTGTCTCATAGAATTCACTCCCTAATGCGCTCATATCATGAGCCCCGTAATCATCCGCAATGATAAACAGCACGTTTGGTTTTTCCGGGGCTGTCG
>JAWLEH010000043.1:0-25354 GCA_041686215.1 Balneolaceae bacterium
ATATCACCGGGGAGACCGTCACCATTGACGGTGGAGAAAAACTATCCGGCGGACAGTTTAATTTTATTGATTCGGTAATGTCGAGAGGAAAGCTGAAAAAATTCTTCAGTGCAATGAGGGAATGATCACAGCTGCAATTCGGGTTTTAAAGTTGTAGGTAAGCATACTGGTACTTAATAAATGCTTTTAATACATTGAAGCTAAATGTTCTACAACATATTGGCTATCAGCTATTTTGCTGATGATTTTCGGGAGTACGACTAAATAATTCTATCCTGCTATTTGAAAAAAGTAATCCGACATCCTGCGCTTCTGACGTTGTCCCTGCTACTGGTAATGGTATTGGTATCAGGGATCTTTTTGTCCAGTTACGTATCTACTGAGCCACAGACACTTGTCACGGAAAGCATTGAAGTGCCGGAAAATGAGATTGCCCCAACTCCAACTCCACCTCCACTTCCGGAAGTAAAAAAACCTGAAGATCTTTCATTTTCCGAGATAACGGAAGAACTTGATGAGCTGGGTCCTATTAGTAGTATATTGATGAGTCAGCACGGAGAACTACTATCAGAATCGTATTTCGGGCGGATGAATGCCGGGCGGACACACAATATCAAATCCGCATCAAAAAGTATACTCTCCATTCTCGTGGGAATTGCCATTGACAGAGGATATTTCGAAGGCACCGATCAGCCCATTGCAGACTTCTTTCCAGTTTATTTTGAACAAAATCCGGATTCAGTAAAGGCTTCCATCACCATCGGGGACCTGCTGACCATGCGAAGCGGTCTCGCCTCCACAAGCAGGGGTAGTTACGGGCGCTGGGTGATCAGCAACAACTGGGTTCAGTATGCACTGAATCAACCAATGCGAGGCACACCGGGAGTTGACAGAATTTATAGTACCGGAAATACGCACCTTTTAGCAGTAGCTTTGTCGCGTGCGTCGGGGATGTCGGCCAGGCAGTTTGCGGAACGATATCTGTTTGATCCGATGGATATTCGATTGGGGGGGTGGGACCGTGATCCCCAGGGGAACTACATGGGAGGGAACAATATGGCGTTACGTCCGCGTGACCTGCTTAAAATTGGTGAGTTGATGATGAACATGGGTGAGTATAACGGCCGGCAAATTGTTCCTACAAGCTGGATTGTTGAATCGGTTGAACCCGTAACCGGCAGAGGAAATCGATTAAATTATGGGTACCTTTGGTTCAGAAGAAAAAGTAACGGGTATGAAACGGTTTATGCATATGGAAATGGCGGGCAGTATTTACTTATTCTCCCCGAACTGGAATCCGTAATTGCTGTAACAACACGAAATGGTACCGCCGAGCCAACCCGTACCTACAGAAGAGAGCTCTTTTCGACCATTGACAGGGTGATTGTACCAAAACTATCGGCTTCGTTTGATCCGGAACGGTTGTAGTATGGGTTACATCAAATCAGTGCGAACATATTTTGACGGAAGTAAAAAAAATACCCAACGCACCCCATTTATTTTAAAGGTTCTGAGTAGTTACTGACAGGCTAAAAATTTCAATTTCCGGATATTCCGCATCCCAGCCTCTCACTGTAGTTTTGCCTGTAATGTTAATATCAGCAATGACTTGCACTTTGTTTTCACCTTCAGGAAAAAACTCTGAATAATTTTCCCTTGTTCCGGGAGCTCCGTATGTGGTATCTGATGTTTCAAAGAGAATTCCTGTTCCATCCACAGCCGGTGCTCCGCCCCAGCGCAGTGTTCCGTTAATGTCCTTTAAAACCGTCTCAGAAAGATCGGTAGAAGTGCTGCACGCCTGAAACATGACCAAGCCTAACAATAATATTAAAGAAATTATCGAAAACCATGCTGATGCTGCTTTCTTGAGGTTCATTTGTTTATCCTTCTTAAAATAATTGATGATTCGGTTCATTATCTATACACTTCAATATGTACGTGTAACTATCAGGTTTTGGTTGTTTTTGAAAACCTTTTTTAATCAATGGAAAGAAGAAACGAAAACCCGTTATAGCTACTTTTTGTTATTGAAAGTCTGTAGCGCATACATACAAAAAATAAAACTTGTAATATTATGAAGATCACAGTTGTAGGAGCACACGGAAGTATTGCCCAATTACTTCATCCAAAGCTCATTGAGCAGGGGCACAGTGTAAGGGGAATAATCCGGAAAGAAGAACAGGTAGATACCCTTAAAAAAATGGGTATTGAGCCTGTCGTAGAAGATGTAGAGCATACTGTAGACATTTCGGAAGCTGTTGGAAAAGCTGATGCCGTGGTTTTTACAGCCGGTGCCGGACCGGGTAGTGGAAAAGAGCGCAAATTGACGGTAGATCGTGACGGCGCTATCAAACTGATGCGCGCCTGCCAAAAAAACGGGATTAAGCGTTACATCATGATTAGCGCAATGGGACTTGAAGAGCCAAGAGGAAATGACGTATTCCAGGTGTATCAGAAAGCCAAAGCAGAAGCTGATGAAGCTCTCATCAACAGCGGATTGAACTACACAATAATTAAACCGGGACGGCTCACCGACGAGAAAGGAACAGGAAAAGTGAATATCGGTGACCTTGAAGGTGGTGAGATTCCGAGAGAAGATGTAGCGTCTGTTATTGCCGCTTCACTTGAAACCGAGGTTACACATCGAAAATCCTTTGATCTGCTTTCGGGTGAAGAAACCATTGATGAAGCTCTCTCTAAATTGGGGTGAATATTCTCCTAAAATCCCGGGTAGAATTCACAAAGAACAGTATTGCTTTTCTCAGGATCCGGTCCAAACCCTATTTTGAGGGTCCTTATTCAAATCATATCCTCACTGGGATAAAAAAACTGCTAACATTATCATTGACCAATAAATGAGGAATGTTCTTCACAAACACAATTCACCATAGAGCCTGCTATTTTATGGGATTCCAGGAGTGAATCGAAAAGACAGAGAGGTTTTCCGAAATTTAATGATCACACCACAATAGTAACTATTTGACAAAAAAAGAGTCCGGTGTGTTGACACCGAACTCTCAAATAAATTTGTAATTTTCATCCCGGAGATTACCATCCGGGTATGATCTCATTTCTTAGACTCAGTAACCATCAGAGTCATCATCAGAGTTGTCATCAGATGGAATTCCACCGCCAAGCTCTTCAGGTATCAGCACACCGTCAATGATGTGAATTACACCATTCGTACCGGCAACATCCGCTATCTGGACAGTCGCCTCGCCGTTGATTGTTACAACACCGTCTGCTACCTCTACCAGGATTTCTTCATCACTGTTTTGCGTGGCAACTGTTTGAGACTCTTCAAGGTCGGCAGACTCAACAATGGCACCCAGTACGTGATACAATAACGTGTTGGTTACCTCATCACCGGATAAGGTTTCGAGTGTTTCACTAATTTCGGTGAATGCTTCGTTTGTTGGTGCAAAAACCGTGTATTCGGCTGATTCATCAGCGAGAAGTCCTGCAAGGTCTTGTTGTACAACAAGGTCTACCAGTGTTGTAAGCTCATATCTTTTGGACGCATTGTCCACAACAGTACCGAACGCATCCGGGAGTAAAACTTCATCCACAGCGTGGATAGTACCGTTACGGGTTTCAACATCAGCAAGAAACACATTTGAAGATCCATTTACCGTTACTTCATCATTTTCAGCTGTTATAAACAGATCACCGCCATTTAAGGCTGTTACCGACTGCTGTGCTTCAAGAGCAGATGAGGGTACTTCACCATCAAGCACGTGATGTGTGAGAACATCCGCAAGCTCTTCGTCTGACAGAGATTCTACGGTTTCAATTCCCAATTCATTGAATGCGTCATCCGATGGCGCAAATACCGTGAACGGGCCGAGATGTTGCAGTGTGGTGGTCAGTCCGGCACCTTCTATTGCATCAAGCAGGATGGTAAAATTGCCATTTTCTTCCGCTGTTTCAATGATACCGGCTTCACGAAATTCCGCAGGCAATAATACTTCGTCTACTGCATGAATTACACCGTTACTGGCCTCGATATCTGCAGAAGTCACGGAAGAACTGCCGTTAATGGTTACAGCGCCACCTTCATTTTGCAACAGAATACGTTCACCCTGTTCGGTGGTTGCATCTTGCTGGGTGTCAATTTCACCGGAAAGTACTGCCCCTGCGAGTAAATGGTAGGTAATAATCTCGGTAAGCTGCTCTTCACTAAGTTCATCCAGCAAGCCATCCGGAAGTGCTTCAAATGCCTCATCGGTGGGAGCAAAAACCGTTAGCTCTTCGTCTGATAGAACGTCAGCGAGACCAAGGTCGGTTGCCACTGAAAGCAGTGTTGAAAAGTCGCCGGCTTCCTCAGCCGTTTCTACAATATTTAGTTCATCTTCTGTTGGGGTATCGACCATTGAAACGTCATCATCATCACTGCAGGCTGAAAAAAGCAGAAGTGACAATAGTGATATTCCAATGAGCAAACTTAGTTGTCTGATCAAGGGTGTTTTCATAATAAGTATACGTGTGGGGTTAAAGATTCTGATTGAGTTCGTTTTTATAACTCGTTTCAGTTGCACACATAACACTATACTATTTTAAAATCGTTTCTATTTATAAATAAACATCAAAACAGGAATAAAAAACGATTTAAATCATTGCGCCACAGAGCGTTCTATTCTATTGTAAAGTGCAGGGAGAATTGGGTGAGAGTCATTTTTCGGAAGCGATTCTATGCGGATTTCTGAGTAACTGTGCATATCGGCTGTTCGATAGAGATCATAGAGAGATTGTGCCAGCCGATTAAAATCTCCATTGAAGTGAATCAGGTTGTTGTGTCTGTTTAAAGCAGGATCAGTAGAATGAAATATGTATAGAGTATTTTCGTCCATTCGCTCAGTTTCGGGGCTTCCAATCCAGCGTACGCGAGCTGCCGGCTGATAATGCGTGTAGCGTGTTCCGGGGCTCATGGCCTTTTGTGGATCGGACTCTGTGCTTAGAGATACCTGCTGTCCAATGCACTTGCTCAGTTCTTTTGCGGTTAGCTTGCCCGGGCGCAATATTGCGGGTTGCCCCCCCGATATATCGAGCACAGTACTTTCAATTCCAATACTGCATTCGCCGCCATCTACGACCGGAAAATCATCTCCAAAGTCCTGGAGTATATGAGCCGGACGGGTAGGACTGGGGCGACCACTTAGATTTGCACTCGGTGCGGTAACAGGGCCCGCTTTGTCAATTATTTCAAGAGCTTTTGGGTGATCCGGCATGCGAAGGGCAACCGTATTCAGCCCTGCGGTAATGATATCTAAAACGTGAGGTTTCTTTGGCAGGATTAAGGTCAGAGGTCCGGGCCAAAACGTTTTAGCCAGGTTTTGGTATTGTTCAGGGCCGGCCGATGAAAAATGTTCAACCTGCTCAGGGTTGGAGAGATGTACAATTAAAGGATTATCAGCCGGACGTTTTTTTAGTGAGAAGGTGTTACGGACCGCAACGGCGTTTGTGGCGTCGGCTGCAAGTCCGTAAACCGTTTCAGTTGGAATTGCCACATTTTGCCCCGCCCGGATTAGTTGAGCGGCTCTGTCTGTGCTGATGTTCATACCGCAACCGTATCACCGGCTTTTTTGAAACGTGGGAGAGATTTCAGGAATTCAAGTGCAGCATCCGCATCAGGGATGTTATGAATAACGAGGCGAACAGCATCTTTTTTCTGGATCACCTCAAATGCATCTGCTTTTTTATTTTCAATGTCTTTTAAAAGGGTCTGGAAAAAGCCCTCCCCGTAGAGCTGTTCACCAAGGCTGGAACTGTTTTTTGGGAGCTGAAGCCACATACGGTTTGCGCGGGTGGTTACTTTTTTCACAAGCCGCTGTGATGCTTCTACTTTTATCCGGGTTGCAAGTACTAAAAATACCGTGCTTTCAGGCATGGGGCCAAAGCGGTCTTTCACCTCTTCTACCCAGTCATCAATAACATCAGAAGTATTGGCTTCACTCAGTTTTCTGTAGAGATTGAGACGCTCTACGTTGTCGGCAACGTAGCTGTTTTCGATGTACGCCGAATGATCGAACTCAATTTGGGTATCGGGCAGTTCTACGGCTTTCGGTTCGCTGCTGAACATGGAGCTGAACTCCGACTCTTTTAGCTCTCGAACGGCATCATCCAGGATTTTGGTATACATCTCAAATCCGATATCGGTAATAAAGCCGCTCTGCTCAGCCCCCAGGATGTCACCTGCCCCCCGGATATCAAGATCGCGCATGGCGATGTTGAAGCCGGCTCCCAGATCGGAGTACTCCTCCAGTGCAGAAAGACGCTTTCTTGCATCGGCTGAGAGATTTCGAAGCGGGGGTGTAATCAGGTAGCAGTAGGCTTTACGGTTCGACCGCCCCACGCGTCCCCGGAGCTGGTGCAGTTCCGATAAACCAAAGTTGTTGGCATTATTGATGACAATAGTATTGGCATTAGCGATATCAATGCCGTTTTCAACGATGTTGGTAGAGACCAGAACATCAAACCTGTGCTGGTAAAAGTCGTGAATAATCTTCTCCAGTGTGGAAGGATTCATCTGCCCGTGTGCTGTACGGATACGAATGTCGGGCACCAGTTCACGGATCATCTCCGTGATTTCATTAATATTTTTCACCCGGTTGTGGATAAAAAAGATCTGGCCGCCACGGGAAATTTCCTGCAAAATAGCCTCACGGATTAACTCCGCATCCATACTGTGTATTTCGGTATACACGGGCTGGCGGTTAGGCGGCGGGGTGTTGATGATGCTCAAATCGCGGGCCCCCATTAACGAAAACTGAAGTGTTCGCGGAATAGGGGTAGCGGTCATGGTCATCACATCAACCGATGCACGGAACTTTTTGAGCTTCTCTTTTACGGAAACACCAAACCGCTGTTCTTCATCAATAACCATAAGCCCGAGATCCCGGAATTTCACGTCTTTGGAGACGATGCGGTGTGTGCCAATCAGGATATCTACTTTGCCTGCCTCCAGGTCTTTGATGATCTGTTTTTGCTCAGCCATCGTCCGAAAGCGGGAGAGAGATTCCACGACCACCGGGAACTCTTTCATGCGTTCCTGGAATGTTTTTGCATGCTGATCCGCAAGAATTGTGGTTGGGACGAGTATTGCCACCTGTTTTTGATCCATCACAGCTTTGAACGCCGCGCGAAGTGCCACCTCCGTTTTCCCAAATCCCACATCACCGCAAACGAGGCGGTCCATCGGCTGTTCGGATTCCATGTCTCTTTTGACAGCCTCTATAGCCTCCATTTGGTCGGGTGTCTCCTCGAATTCAAACCGGGCTTCCATTTCCGTTTGCCAGGCATTGTCAGGTGAAAATGCGTAGGCTTCCATGGCTTTGCGTTTGGCGTAGAGCTGAATGAGTTCCCGCGCAATATCTTTAACTTTTTTTCGGGTCGTTGCCTTTTTGCGTGCCCATTCACCGGATCCAAGTTTTGTGATTCGCGGCTTTTTCCCCTCTTTACCTGAATATTTCTGAAGCTTATGCAGGCTGGATACGTTTACATAAAGAATTGATTCGTCTTTGTAGCGCAGAACAGCCGCTTCCTGAACGGTTTTGCGAACGTTGATTTTTTTGAAGCCGGCAAAAGTGGCAATGCCGTAATCAACATGAACGACATAGTCGCCCACGTTCAGGTCTTTCAATTCCTTCATGGAGATCCCACCCCGCACCTGCTTCCGTTTAATTTTGGGGCGATGGTACCGGTTAAAGATTTCGTGGTCTGTTAAAACGGCAATCTTTTGGCCAGGCAGTAAAAAACCCTCGTGGAGGGACTGAACCGAAATCAGGTAGCGGAATGAATCCGTTGGTTCTCCAAGCAGCTCATCAAACCTCTCTTTTTGATTCTCATGATCACAAAGAATGATGGTCTGAACCCCGCTGGCTGTCTGTTTCTCAATGAACGACCGCAGAATTTTAAAGCTGCCGTTGAATGATGGGTGGGGTTTGCTGTTAATGGTAACCGTGAGCCCGGGTGAAATAGATTTGTTTAGCGAACCGGAGGTAATCAGGCCAAACGACTCCAGTACATTATGCCACTCGCCGGGTGTCAGGTACTCGTTTTGGGGTTCAGGCAGCGAGTCATCAGAATGTTCACGAAAGGTCGATTCAGCGGTTTTAAAGAAATCGGTTAGCTGATCTTCAAACAGGTCGGCCTGCTCAAGATAGAGAGCGCTATTTTTAGGCAGGTATCGAAGGAGACTCTCTTTCCCGTCTTTTGTGCTGAATGCCGCATTGGGTACAACCCGGGCGTGCGACAGGAAACCAATTGATCGTTGCGAGTCTGGGTCAAATTCCCGGATCGTATCAATCTCATCACCAAAAAACTCCACACGAAGCGGGTATTCGCCCGAATATGGAAAGATATCGAAAATTCCTCCACGAACGGCATACTCGCCCGGAGCGCCCACAAAACGTTCGGTTCCATACCCCTGCTCAGAAAGCTTCTCCGCGAGCGTACCGGGACTCATCTCCATTCCCTTTTCAAGCTGGATGGATGCTTCAGAGAACTGATTTGGCGGTACAAGCTTCTCATAAATTGCCTCGAGAGGTGCAACAACGATGTTTGCTTCTCCCTGCTGAATTTTTTCCAGCACTTCCGACCGCTGTACCATCGTGGACGTATCTACGATCTTCTGCTGATCGTAGGGTTTTCTCCGGGTGGGCGGAAATAGAAACACGCCTTCTGCGCCGATTTGCTCAAGATCCGAGGCGAAAGCTGCGGCACGTTCAAGATCTTCAGTGAGTACCAGGAGTATGTCGAACTCATTGGAAAGATCGTGTAAGAGGAATGCAGGGCTTGAGCCCGAAAACTGCTCTAAATGTACATTCCCGGACTGTTCGAGGTGTTCAAGAATCTGGTCTGTCTGATACTCTTTTTTAAACGCCTGGGCTATCTTTTTAATCATAATATAGGTGCACCGGCTTTCTATTATTTTGCCGGGGCGGTTGTGGTGCTAAAGTATTAACGTTCAAATAATGGGGAGCCGGTTAACCACCTTTCATTTAAAAATCCTAAAAGCAACAGGATCATTCCGGCAAGAAGCCACTGTTCATAAAGATCCTCGTAATCCCGGTATAATATCTCTTCGATTTCAGTAGTTTCCAGCTCATCGATTTCATCATAAATCTCACCAAGCTCTTCCGTGGTGGTTGCGCGAAAATATCGTCCTCCGGTCATTTCTGCGATGCGCTGCAACATCTCCTCATCAATATCCACAGATACATTTTGGTAGCGGCGGCCAAATACCGGGTCGTCCACTGGGTAGGGTGCCGTTCCGCGGGAACCAACCCCCATCGTATACACCCGGATACCATACGATTCCGCCAGTTCACCGGCCGTAATCGGGTCAATTTCTCCTGCGTTGTTCATTCCGTCGGTAAGCAGGATGATTACCCGGCTTTCGGCACTGCTGTCGCGAAGGCGGTTGATGGCTGTTGCCAGCCCAACGCCAATGGCTGTACCGTCGCGCACCATGCCCATGTCAATCGTTTCGAGCATTTCAATGGCCAGATCGTGATCTATTGTAGGTGGAACGACTGTAAAGCTTTCGCGGGCAAATACATTAATACCAATCCGGTCGTTGTTACGATTTTCGATAAAATCAGCTGCGATTTCTTTCGCGGCAATCAGGCGGTTGGGTTCAAGGTCTTCAGCTCTCATGGAGGTGGAGATATCGATACTCATCATAATATCAATTCCTTCAACATACTGCTCAACTGTGGTGTTTTGCAGCTGAGGACGAGCCATAGCTACCACAAACATCGCGAATGATGCGATGTAGAGGACTGGGGTCAGCCACACCAGTTTTGCCCGGTAGTTACCTGGGATGCCGTCAAAAACGGAGGTGGAAGAGAAAGCAATCGACGATCGTTTCTTGAAAAACATTTTCCACACCACATATCCAATATATACGGGCAGAAGTGCAAGCAGCCAAAAATATTCAGGGTTTGCCCAGCTCATTGTTCGAACTCCTCTCTTCGTTTTTGCTGCTCGGCTTCATGGGCCTCCCGCATTTCACGCTGGGCCTCCTCGTGCCGGTGTTTCAGGTATTGAACCCGCTCATGGTCTATGGTGCGGACAGTTTCAAGAAAATCGATGCCTGTACGGATTGCGTCCGATACCTGGTCTGATGCGGGATTAAACCTGGCGAATTTTACCATATCCGCCTCATTTAATACATTTCGCACGGTGCGAATCAGGTCGGAGGAGGCTCGCTGACGCTGCAGCTCATCTACAATTTCACCGCTTGTCATCTCTAATGCCGGAAACTCGTATACCCGTTTCAGGTAGGCGCGGATAGAGTCGGCCAGGCGGACATAGAAGCGTTCAAATTCTTCCTCATTTTCCGGGCGTGGGCCGGATTCGAGGTTCATGATTGCCTCCTCCAGTTCATCAAAAGGATTTCTAAAGGGAGTTTCGGTAAAAGATTCCGGTACAAAAACATCTTTCCGGGCACGCGCTTTCAGGTACCGGGCAATAAAATAGCCAAGAATTGCGAGAAGGATCAGCCCAAGAATGTAGGGCCAGTATTCACGCGCAAACTCAAAAATGGGTTTGAAAGGCCGTAGTGTATCATCTTCACCCGAAAGAGTGGATTTGAAAAAGAGAGGAACCCGGTTTGACTGTAGGGTAGTATCGGTACCGGCCACGTTTAACTCGAGCGGCAGGGAAGTTATTTCCAGATCCTCCAGGCCAAAATACTGTAGTGTATATACCAGGCTGTCACCTTCTGTAGCGGTTTGAAACCGTTGTCTTTCTAATAACTCCAAATCCTCAGGGAATGCCTCTTCGCCGGGATATGAATGAAGCGTATACTCACCCTCAAGAGTGATGGAGAGATTGATCGTATCACCCACGCGCACGGAATCCGTATCAACAAATGTGGAAATATTTTGGGCTGATAGAACCTGAACTTGCGAAAATAACGTAAAAAGAAGCGCTGAAAAGATTAAAAACAGAATCTTCAGAAACGCTGCCGGGGAATCGAAAACTTTTTTTGTGTTCAATGGAATTTTATACAACCGTAAGTCGATTATTAAGTCGTCTGTTTAAACGTACAAATATCGGGTAATTTATTCGGAATCGGTAGATTATTATTGAAACAATTGAAAAGATACATTTAACGGATTGTCCGGCCAGGCCGAAAATAGATTGAACGGGTTACATACAGAACTCTTAGGAAAACAATATTTGCAGCATAGTGAGTTGTCAATCAGCGTGTGATTATACTTCATGTAAACGATTAAAACGAAACGAAGCGAATAATTATTGAATCATGATTTGTTCAATATATTTTTGTGAAACCCGTGAAGAAAGTACTATTATTGCACTAATTAAGATGAGTGATTAATAACAAACTGCTTTAGTACATATGCCATTTCGAACTACATACATATTTTTTGCCGCCGGAATTGCGCTTTTGGGGGCAATGATAATCGTTTTAGGTTTAAATAACGACCGAGACCAGGAAGCATCTGAGAAATCAATGCTGATAACGCTCGATAACCTGGAAGAAATCAAGCCCATGCCTGCCAGGGACATGTACGGATTTGTGAAAGACGAATTCTCTTATGAAGAGTATACCGTTCGTCAAAATGAAAGTTTGTACCTGATTTTAAGACGTCATGATCTTTCACCGCGCCAGATTTATGAGCTTGAAGAAGAAGCGGCCAATGTTACGAATCTGAATCGTATGGTGCCGGGACAGAAGTACAGGATTTATTACAAAGACGACGAGCCTGTCTCTTTTGTTTGGCAGCCGCAACCTACACAGTATGTTACCGCAAGCTGGAATGAAGGATACAATGTTGGCCTCGGTGAAATCCCCGTTCGAACCGTAACACGCGAGTCTGCAGGCATTATTCGAAATTCACTGTATGAAACGATTGTTGGTCAGGGCAATTCGCCTAATCTTGGCTCTGAAATGGCTGCCGTATTTGCCTGGCAGGTGGACTTTTTCGCCCTTCGCCCCGGTGATCATTATAAAGTGATCTATGAAGAACGATACGCCGGAGATCAGTTTATTGGCATTGGAGATATTAAAGCCGCAGAATTTCAACATCGCGGGGCCGAACATCGCGCATACTTTTTGAATCACGAAGAGCGCCGAGGCTATTTTGATGAAGAAGGTAACAGCCTTGAAAAAGATCTTTTAAAGGCTCCGTTCCGCTATAGCCAGCGGATTAGTTCAAACTTTTCAAAAAATCGGTTTCATCCGATTCTTCGCGAAAACCGTCCCCATTATGGTACGGATTACGCGGCCCCTACGGGTACTCCCGTGCTTGCTGTGGGTGATGGAACGGTTGCCGAAGCACAGCGTCGCGGTGGAAACGGCAATATTGTTCAGATAGAGCACAACGGCACCTACAAAACCGCGTATTTACACCTGAATGGTTTCGCGCCCGGAATCCGTAAAGGAGTCCAGGTAGAGCAGGGGCAGGTGATTGGCTATGTGGGGCAGACTGGACTCGCGACGGGTCCGCACCTTTGCTACAGGCTCTACAAGAATGAACAACCTGTTAATTCTGTAACTGCCGATCTCCCGGCAGCCGAAAGTCTTGAAGAAGAGCTGATGACTGACCTCAGGCGGGTTGTAAGCCGCTACAGTGGTATGCTTGACGAACTGAAGCTCATCGAAAGGGTTGCTGATGCTGAGGATAGCTCAGGTTCCAGCAGAAATATCTGAGTAGTGGGTGAGGGAGTTTAATCATAATTGGTTTAATTCCGAGGCTGTCCAAAAAGGGCGTCATCCCGCACTTTATGTGGGATATCCATCCGTTGATATGGGTAGGAGATACCATGCCGGGGTGAGGTATGACGGAATGGATTAGATTGCAGTACTACTACGCCCTATTTAGACAGCCTCGCTGAGTTGGTTGAGGCTTTCAGCCCTTTCCCTTACAGAATCCCGATAACGTCAGCCTGTTTTTCATAAATTCTTAAGCCCGACCCTGGGACACCCAAATCCGCATTTATTGATATTATTAATCGAAAAAATTTCCTAATGAAAGTGTCGAACTCAGGAACCATAACTTTTTTCACTTTTGACGGACATAAAAAAAGGCAGGGTCATTGTCTGAGCCTGCCTCTTTTGTGATTTTATTTGTATGAATGGTATGCTATTAATTCAAACTCTCTTCAGAACTAAATACTTGCTAATTAACTTTGCCGCATTTCTATACGAGCTTGTTCAATGGCAGACTGCAGGTTTTGCAGCTCGTTTTTGAGGCGATTTCCATTGCGAACAACTTCATCGGAGATTGGTTCGATTGAATCAATTCCCTGGCTTGTCAAATCATTCGATAAAAACTCTTCGATTTCATTGATGTCAGAAACGTACGTCTGGAATGCATCTTTTACACCCACGTTGTTCTGAGCAATTTTGTCGTAGGTTTCCCGAAGTGCTTCACGCCGTTCATTGCTTTGTCTCTGGATGTCAGCATTGTCGTACTGCTCGCTGTCTTTGTCCCATTCTGCAAAATAATTTTTGCCGCTGGCTTCCATCTGTGAGGCATGTTTTTCAAAATCTTTCTCCATCTTTTTGATTTCGGAGGCATTCTCAGAATACAGGTCAAAGGCTTTCTTCATATCCGCCTGGCCAGTTTTGGTCAGTTCGCTAAGAGATGAGTTGATGGCATCGAGCTGCACAACAGCTGACTTTATGTCGTTGTCGACAGTTTGCATCGAGGATTGAACGTCTTGAGATCGTTGCATTCCTGTTGTAGAACAGGCTGTTACAGCAAAGGCTGTTGCCACACAAAACAGTAATAATGAATTTCCGGTTGTCAATAAATTTTTCATAATGGTGTACATTTATTCCCACAGCTTGCGGGACAGTTGTGAAATGATTCTCACAATTGTAATATCACCATCATTCTGGTTCAAACCATTACACCAAGGTGGCTAATAGTTACATAGTTTGCGGTTTGTGATATGCTTTTGTTCAGGTAAGTACTTATTCCTGAAAGAAGCCGGTTTATGTATTTACTGTTTGAGCGGCAACTTCTAAACGTTCTTTTTTCAGCCGTTTAAAATCGAGTGGAGTGAGCCCGGTAATCTTTTTGATCTGGGCAGACAAGTAGTTTTCGTTTTTGTAATTAAGCATTTTAGCTATGTCTGAAAGCGGCATATCCTCATAGAGAAGCAACTCTTTGGCTCGTTCGATTTTTTGTATTACAAGAAATTGAACGACGGACATTCCCTTAACATCAGAAAAGATTTTTAAAACAGATTCCTCTCCTGATACCGTATGTTTGTTGATTAAATCTTTAAACGTTAGCTTTGGCAGCGAATCAGGATAGTGGATGACTTCAAGAATTGTGGTAATGATATTATCAACAAGCAGGCTCTCACTTCTGGTCAGCAACACCATGCCATGCTTTTTTAAATTATTATGTAATTGAGCATGTTGGTCATCCCTTAGCCCGTCTGCAAACACTAATGCTTCGTGTTCTGAAATTTTGTAGTTCAGGTGCAGTGCATCCAGTTCTGATTTAACAATAACCTTACATCGCAAGGATACCTTATATTTCACATATAGTTTAACAGGTGATGGAGTACCGTTATTGGTATTGGGAAAATCCAAGTCACTCATTTTTATCAGTTTACATACGTTAATTTGATTGTGGAACCGGGAGTGCAAAAAAGGTGACTGGCTCTCAAATCCTGCCACCTTTTGCTCTCAAAAAAATTCTCTTTTACTGCGGTGTGAATATACGTTGAACCTATACATTCCGTTTAATTTAATAATCCTGTTTTCGATTTTCTGTATCGTCAGAGTAGTTCTGGTAGAGTAGTCCCGGAGGGATTTATTTTCCAGGTCACGATCAGAAACTATTCCGAGTTTTAAGGTCTTCAACATCTTCTTCAGGGTTCTTTTCTCACCGCCGGGATCCTGGTGTTTATAATTTAATTCTGCCGTATTTAACAGGTCAGACAGAGTTTCAAATAAAAGAATTCGTTGTACGCTTTCCATGTAGCTATCGTAGTTTGACATGACCTGCCGGCAATCTACAGGATCGATGGTATTCAATGTGGAAAGTACTTTTTTGTGATTGTTCATACGATATTTAGTATTCATTAGCTAACCTGCTCATATCCACTTTTAATGACGGTTGATATCATTTTAAAGCGGTTATTCGCTTTAATAGAGTTGCGTGAGTGAGCCGGGATGATAATGGACTGCCCGGTTTCAAGCAGTTTGCTGTTTCCTTCGATGATAATTTCTGCTTTTCCATCAATGATTTGAATGAATGTATCAAAAGGAGAGGTTTTCTCCTCCAGTTTTTCACCGGTATCAAACGATACGGCATTGACATTTCCGGTTGTCTTCTTAATAATCGTTTTAATGACAACCGAATCGGGAACATATTCAATGATCTCGACAATAATCAACGCCTTTGATTTTTCGACCTCAAACGAACTTTCATCTGACTCAATAACTTTGTTCTTATGGGGATTCATGGGTTCAGGAATTGAAAATATTTTTAATCACGCATCTGTGTTATTCTTATGTAGCATTATTCATCAACCCTAATATTCCAAAATCCAGCTAAAGATGCGTTACAATCGTAATTTTGATTGTTGTAAAAATTACAGATTTGTTTTCCCGATTTGATACATCAAAGTTCAACGCTCATTTGGGAATGGTTTTTAAATCACCTATTGTCCCTGCTACTTAATTTGTAAAGTTTTTATAAAGGTTAAACAATTGATCATGAATAGTTTGCGACATTTTCGGTAAACAGACTCTTATGGTCCATTATCAACGTGCGGCACAAACCTGGACAATTATTGATCAGGCCAACGAATTCTTTAAATGTGAGATATATGTAACCTGACTCAAAATTTGTGTAATGCCCACCCGGCATTGTTTGATGATTTTTAATCTTTACACAATAATGAATAACAAGTACACCACCATGGCAGCTGTAGAAAAAGTTACGTTTAACAATCGCACCAGTCGCGAATTCAGCAAAACCGTTAAGCAAAGAGTTGATCAATATTTTGAGGAGAACGGGCTGTCGAAGCATGCAAATGCGCAGATGGTTATCAAGACCGTCATCATGCTTACGTTGTTCCTGGGCTCGTACGCCCTCATCATCTCGGGGCAGTTTTCTTTAGGAACGATGTGGTTCCTGACTTTCCTGATGGGGATTGCGGCGGCGGGAATCGGGTTTTCTATTTCGCATGATGCTCTCCATGGCGCCTACTCGTCCAGCAATAAGGTAAACCGCACGCTGGGTTTTACCTTCGATATGCTCGGGGCAAACGGGTACATCTGGAAGATTACACACAATATCATCCATCACACCTATACCAATATTCACGGGCATGATGAGGACCTTGAAGTAGCCGGGTTTATCCGTTTATCCCCTCATTCTGAATACAAGATGATCCACCGGGTTCAGCATGTACTGGCCTTTTTTGCCTATAGCCTGGCCATGGTATTCTGGGTGTTTGTCAAAGACTATAAAAACTTTCTGAAGACGAATATTGGTCCCTACAACAGTAAAAACCACCCGGTTAGTGAGTGGGTTATCCTGTTTGCAACCAAGGCGGCATTTTACACCTACATGTTGGTACTGCCCATGTTACTGCTTGATATCACCTGGGTTCAGCTTGCCATCGGATTTTTGACGCTCCACCTGACGGCAGGGTTGATTGTCGGGATCATTTTTCAGCTTGCTCACGTGGTGGAGGAGACCGATCATCCGCTGCCCGATGAGGAGAATATGATTGATGAACACTGGATGATTCACGAAATGGTAACCACCAACAATTTTGCCCGCGACAATAAAGCTCTCTGCTGGTTTGTAGGCGGACTCAATTTTCAGATTGAACATCACCTCTTCCCCAAAGTGTGCAGTGTTCACTATCCGGCACTCAGCCCGATTGTTGAAAAAACCGCGAATGAGTTTGGCATCCCATATAATCATCACGATACGTTTTTTAAAGCTGTAGCTTCTCATTACCGAACCCTCAAAAAATTCGGTGATCCGGAATTCAACTATTCTGAAGCGGCGGCATAAGTTCGTTGTTAAAACATGATTTGCTACGGACTTGCTTCGCTGCCACGCTGTGATGCAGTTTCTCTTTTACACGCTACTTCAGAATAAGAAAAAGAGTCCTGCCACTTTTCTGCAGTGATATATCCACAGAAATCAGGAGAGGACTCTTCTCTTTTTTCATCCTTAACTCCATACTGCGGAGTTTTCTCGGCGTGTTATAACAGCAGTAGTATGATGAGAATCAAAACGGCTGTTGTTGCACCAATTGTGATAGTTCGGTTGGCTTGTTCAATGAAGTCCTGCGAATATTGGGAAAAGTCATCCAGATCTTCATCTATTATTTCGTCGAAACCATCTTCACCGTTTAGTTCACTCAGTTTCTCGTTCAAACCAAGTTTATAGGATTCCACACCGGCACGTTCATCTGCGGTGAGAGAAGCTGATGATTCAATCCGATCCAGAGCATGAATCATTTTTTGAAAAGATTCATGTAAAACGGCTCTTTTATCATCCGCATTTTCGGTTTTCTGAACTTGCTGAACGGTTTCATTGAAATGTTTTTTTAAGACTTCCGAAACATTCGTGGATTGTGCATAAGATGACGATTGGAATGCAAAGATCAACAGGACGGAGACAAGTAATGTCTGAATTGTTCTCATAATATTATTGATTTAGCGGGAAAGTTACTGTGAGTACAAAAAAGTGTGGGAGATTAAAATTTTTAGAACAACATTGGTTTTGGATTTTTGTTCATAAAATTTCATTCACCCACACATGAAACTGCGAAGCCCGGTCATTGAGTTAGTTTAGATCTTATTTTACATCTGCCTTGACTTTTTTCGTTTTAGCAAGGGCTTCTTTGCCTAATCGTATGGTTTCATCTTCCAGGGATTCAAACGAATGGGAAACGGAATCTGCGAGATCATTAAAATTATCCTGCAGATAATCCCTGTACTCCTGGCTTTTCCTGGACAGTTTTCTTCTTGTTTTAGAACCTTTTCCCGGCGCATACAGTGTTCCTGCAATTGCACCTGCTGATCCTGCAATTAAAGCAGTTATAAATATTTTTGAAATTTTCATAGTGTATACCCTTTATTTTGTGAGTAAGAAAATGTTGTAGTCTTTTATTTTGCCGATTTTACAGAACGATTTAAGGAAGGCCGTGAAAATAGCTTTGTGCCATTCTCCGGCCCTGAATGTGTCTGTACGGTTTAGCATGATATTGGATATTCATTCAATACCCTGTTTCTAAGCTATTCTCCGCCCCTGTATTACCTGTAACAGGATGGAAATTACGGCTATGACCAACAGAATATGAATGATCCCACCAGTACTGTAACCTACAAACCCGATTAACCAGGCGATGACTAAAACGACGGCAACGATATATAATAGATTTCCCATAATATTTGGTGTTTATAGTTAAGGTTAATTGATGGATGAAGTGGTGGTCGCGGATGTTGAAAAGAAATCATCTAATGAATCCCCAAGATCATCCATTCGGTCGCTGAAACTGTCTTTAAAATCACCCCAATTTTCGCTGTCAGACACTTTATAGTTATCAATTTCGCGTTTCAGGTCGTCGTGAGTGGTTTCAAACCCGGTTAGCCTGGCTTCATGTCCGTCTCTGATATCACTGTCAGATTCATTCCTTATTTCTTTCTTTATATCGCTGATCGTTCGGTTGTATTCCATGATACGATCTGAATTCTCTGCCCTGTATGTACTGAGCTCGGCCTTCACTTCATTTGTTGCGTTCTCCATCTCTTGGTTGGCTTCGATTGCCGAGGTTTCTGTTTCGTCCATTTTATTCGACTGGCTGTCACAACCTGAAAGAACAAATGCTGCGATGAGTGTTATTGTGGTTAGTATTTCTGCTGTATGTTTCATGAGTGTTTATGTTTAATGGATATTGTTAAAATTGAAAAATTTTGCTGGTAAAATTTGTTGATATGATCCAATTGGTTTGACAGAAGGCTCTATTATTTTAGAATGAATCATCGTTCTTTTCCCCCAATTAAAAAGACAGCTCCACCCACCATCATTACAGTTACCCCGGTAAGAGGTGACCAATCAGTGTGTTGATTATTCCCTGCACTTATTTCAGGATTCGCAAGGTCGGTCTCTTTTTCATTTGTAATGAGATTAAAACCTGTAAGTATGGTTATCAATAATCCTATGACTAACATTATGACACCGGCTTTTCTCATTTTAATCCTTTTGTTAATACTGCGATGCGCAGTAGAGTTGTTTAAATATCAGTGCTCTTATGCAATGTGTGATAAATAAAGCGAATAAGCGTTATATGAAGGCGATATGAAGTTATATATTTAACAGGTCTCAGGGTCTCTATCTCTTTTTATGTCAATGATTTGTATCAGGAAGCAGAAGAATTGAAGAAACCCGGAGTGTAGCGATAATTGGCGAGCAGCAAGTAGTTCTATAAATAATCAGGAGACGTCCTGTGCAAATTTTTTCGTCTGAAGGGATGGGAAATCAGCATAAAGTCCCGCGCAATCTGTGTTCATTTACATGAACAACCCCGTTTGTTATTAATGTGAAACACATTTGTATGACAGTTATCTGGCGTGGGAGCCGTGTTATACTTGATCGCGCAGGCTCTCTTCATAGTCAATAATATTGCCCAAAAGATATCCGTAGGGTTCAAGTTCTCGAACCTGTGCAAATCCAACCCGCAATATCCCGATCATAGGGATGAATAAAATCATCCCGGCAATCCCCCATATTTCGCCCCCTATAAGGAGTGCAATGACAGCGTCAAAGGGATTGATGGATACTTTGGGGCCGATAATTTTTGACGTCATAAAATTACCTTCAAAAAGCTGTACCCTTACGAATACAACAATCACAAAAAGAGGAAGCCAGAATGAATTACCGGTAAGTGTAGCATATAAAACAGCGGGAAGTGCACCAAGTAATGAGCCTATGTAGGGTATGATGGCCAAAAAAGAGGCGAATACAGCAAAAAAGATGGCATAATCCAGGCCAATAATGAGAAGGCCGATGGTATTCAGAACAGCCATAATTCCGATCACTGTAAAAACTCCTATCAGATAGTTTTGCGTTACCCGCTGCACTCTTTTTATCACGAGGTCAATATCGGAATTGTGGCTTTTTATAAAGATTTTTTCAAGAAACATATGGTACATCGACTTGTAGTAGAGCATGAAGAAGATGAAAATGGGCAATAAACTCAAGAAAATGAGAGTGCCTTTAGTTGCCTCCGCAAGGGAGCTCATTAGTTCTCCCCCTGTTTCAAAAAGGGACTTCACTCCATTTTTCATGTACTCCGTAAGCCTCTCTTCTGAAACCCCGGTAATTCCCTCTATGTAATAGATTCCATCGTAGGAAGTACTCTTTACGTTATTGGTAATATCCGGCAAACTATTGGAAAACTGTATGAGCTGAACGGGTATCAATGTTATTAAACCGGCCAGAATCACTGTTATGACCGATAGAGCCAGGATGATACTCGTCACTCGTCCCACTCTCCACAACTCTAATTGCTTAATGACAGGGCTTAGTAACATTGAAAACAGAGCGGCAAAGGCCAGCGGCATCAATATAAATCTGCCATAAATCAAAATGACCACAAGCAGGCACAGTCCAAGTAAAATTAGGGGTGTTTTTAACCAGGATGGAGAGGATGGTTCTTTTTGAAACCCGTATTTTTTCTTGTTCGACATAAATAGGCCGTAAAACAGGTGATGTATTGATTATGAAAAGGAAGGGGCATTTTTCTGAAAAGGTCATTACATCTATAAATCCTGTGGCTTACATATTTATCAGGTTCAAGGGAGAGAACTGGGGGTAGCTGTTAATCTTGTAACCAATCGGTTTCCATGTGTAATGCTATTTGTGTTACAGTTCGTGAGATTAGTTCAGGTTCAATTTATAATTCAAATCAATGTCCAGAATGAATAAAAAGAAGAAAAAAAGAGATGCGGATATAATTTCTGAAAGGTCTGCCATAAAACGAAAAGTTGAAGATTCTTACAACAGAAGACCAAACCCGGATGATCCGTTTGAAAAAACAGGCCCCCCTATAAAAGAGATGCCAAAAACAAGTCATCCCCATCGGGAAGAGATTCTGGATTGAGAACCGGAATGGTTGCTGCTAAAAATTAGAGGGTGTCTTGGAATCATCGCCGTTTTTATCGTGAACCGGATACCTATCGGAATGTTCAGTTAGAACGGTTTTTACTATACAAAAATGAAAACCCCAGGAAAACATCTGCAGTATCTATGTAAAATCAATGTCAAAAAAAAGACATTTCTGCTCAATTGAGCAGGGAATGAAACAATGATGAGTTAAAAACAACCTTGAACAACTAAACAAAACAATGATGGATCAAGCAAAAAATCACACAAGTAAAAGCAAAACGGCTGATAAGGACATGCTAACAGGAATGTTTCGTGACCGAAGAAGCACAGAAAGTGCATACAATTCTATGCACGAAAGAGGATATACTGAGGATGAAATCAACCTGGTAATGTCCAAAGAAACTCATAATAAATTCTTTTCGGAAGACAAGGAGGAGACTGAGCTGGGGAATAAAGCCGCAGCCGGTTCCGGTGCTGGCTCAGCAATCGGTGGCACTGTAGGAGCTATTACAGGTGTAGTGGCGGCAATTGGAACCAGTATTGTAATACCGGGTCTTGGACTTGTGGTAGCCGGCCCCATTGCTGCCGGGTTAGCTGGTGCGGGGGCCGGAGGAATAGCAGGCGGAATCATTGGCGCACTGGTTGGATGGGGAATTCCCAAAGAGCGGGCAAAACTATATGAGTCAGGATTAAAAGATGGTCATATTGTAATGGGTGTAAAGCCCAAAAATGAGGATGATGCCGAATACTTTGAAAACAACTGGCATGAAAATGATGCCCGGGAAGTTCACAGATAAAAATTTATTCGAAAAAAGGATGAGGGAAAAAACCTGATTCCTTTTTTTCACTTAAAAAATCAGCATTATTTATAGAAAACAAATTATGAATAAAGAGAAAACCATCGATGAATTAAATACACTTGTAGAAATTAACAACGACAGAATAAAAGGCTATGAAACAGCTTCCGAACACACCCGGGAAGAGGAGTTGCATGAACTGTTTTCGGAACTCAAACGGACAAGCCAGCAATGCCGGCACCAATTAATAAGCGAGATCAGTCATTTAGATGGGGAAGCTGCAGAAGGTACAAACACCTCCGGGAAATTCTTCAGATCCTGGATGGATATTAAATCTGCGCTGGCAGGGGAGGATCGGAAAGCCATTCTCGACTCATGCCAGGAGGGTGAGGAGCAGGCTGATAAGACGTATCAATCGGTATTGGATGATTCGTCCGGGCATCTGAACTCTGATCAGATAGCGATGATTAAAGCGCAGCATGAACTCCTGAAGGCTGATCAAAATAAAATTAGAAGGCTGCATGAAGCAATGACAGCTGTATCGTAATATTTACAGAATGAAGTAAATGTATGTAATTCTGTATTCTGAAAATACCAGGGTGCAGTTTACATCATACGGGTAAAAGGTATGGGCCTGATCAAAAAGGCTCTTTTCTAAATAAAGTACTTGTACTGTGCAGCCGACTTTTTTGGAACACAAGTTTATGGTTGGTGGGAGACAATAATTATCAAAAAACACCTCCAGTCCGGCACCTGGGGACACACCGGAAGGATAGCCCTGGAGTCGTCTTCTTATCACAGTTCAAGAGCGTGATCCGGAAAAAAGAATACCTGCACGCCACGGAAGCTGATAAAATCTTAAAAATTGAACAAATCCCAATTTTCCACTCATAACACCTCACTAATATGGATTATTCATGGCTCACAACTACCTGGACAGACATCTTGATGGTGCTTATATCCACCATGGGAATTTATGCAGCACTTATCATTTTCACCCGGTTTGCTGGTCTAAGATCATTTTCAAAATTGTCGAGTTTCGACTTTGCGGTAACCGTAGCAGTGGGTTCAGTCATCGCAACAACGGTTTTAACTGAAAACCCACCTCTTATGCAGGCGATCATGGCATTGGGGTTCTTATATATTCTTTGGAATGGTGTTGCCAAACTTCGGGGAATCTCTCCTTTTATCAGTAAACTGGTTGATAATGAACCTGTTTTATTGATGAAAGGTCCGCATATGATAAATGAACATTTAAAAGCCACGAAAGTGACCCCGGATGATATAAGAGCGAAGTTAAGAGAGGCGAATGTTACGGACTTAAATCAGGTAAGAGCCGTGGTTCTGGAGACGACAGGAGATATATCGGTGCTGCACAGTATGGATTTTTTCGCATTCCCTTGATGACAATCTCCTTTCCAGTGTAAAGGGCTGGAAAGAAAAAGGGTAGTACATCCATATTCTTTTAGATATGCATTTTAATTAATCGCGAAAATAAATAATGATTTACGGATAAATATGTGATTTGTGTAACACTATCAATTGATATTACAATGGTTTACTGGCATCTGTCTCGTAAGTTGATAGCGTTCAAATAAACCGCAAGAAAAGCCGGAAAAAATGGATCAAAGAGACAATGGGCAGCCCATAAAATCCAATCAAGAAAATCAGCTGCTGAATATTTCCCGGATAGCTGATGAAAATATAACCCTGAAAAAGAAAATTTTAAAGTTAACATCAGAATTAGATCAGCTGAAAAAACGCATGAAAAATCTGAATCATGATATCCGGAGTCCTCTTGGTGGTATTACAGGATTGATGGATCTGATGATTATGGACGGAGATGAAACGGTTGAAGTAAAAACGCGTGACCTGGTTATGATCCGGGAATCATCTCAATCCTTGCTGGATCTCATAAATGGGACATTACTGGCAGGAAACGTCCGGAATAGTGATATGGAAAATGAACACACCGATCGGGAACTATCCTCTGCAATGATGGAGATTAACCGGTTGTATCATCCGATGGCACAGACGAAAGAACTCTCTCTTTCACTGAGAACCTATATCAATACCGAGATACAGCTATCACCCGATTTTCATATTAATCTGATACAGATTATCGGAAACTTAGTGTCGAATGCCATCAAATTTACTCCATATGAAGGTACCGTGGATGTGGTTTTCACCCTGGATGATGAAGAAGGTCAAACCATGCTAAGCATAACGGTGGCAGATAGCGGGAAAAGTATGTCACCTGACCAGGTATCGGCATTTAATCAGGGAAAACAGGTTTCAAGATCAGAGGGAACCAATGGTGAGATGAGCTTTGGAATTGGTCTGCTGCACGTCAAAAAAATGGTCGCCGAACAGCGTGGTCAAATTGTTGTTCAGAGCAAAAAAGGAGTTGGGACAACTTTTTCATTATCTATTCCGCTACCACTTAAAAACCTGAGCAAGATAAACACATCCAGTTTTACTCTTCAGGACGGGTCCGTATTGTTGAATGGCTCCCAAAAATAAACCAGGCAAAACGTTTGTATGGCCTGATATCAAACATACACTGAAATAGATGCTATTCTTCAAGAGCAGGAATGCAGGTTTACACGATAAGCAGATTATGAACCGGGATAAAAAGGTTATCCGGAAAACATAACCTGTGCGGTTCACTTTTCTGATCTGTCAACCTGGGTTAAGTTCTAAACATCAAGAAAACATCCTTCCTTTTTGAGCGACTAAATTCTTTATTGAAGGCACTGAATGTAGGGGTGTTTTGTGCCGTATGGATCACCTCGGTGCGTTACAGTCTGTCTGCAAACTGATTTTGCGGGTAGACGGGTAGGTTTACACATAAGCCGGCAGAGGGTATTTCAAAGCGTTCTGTTAGTGTTTGGCGATGATCCAAATTGCATGAATGATTCCCGGGATATATCCAAGGATGGTTAGCAGGATATTCAACCAGAATGCACCGGTTAATCCAACTTCTAAGAACACACCAAGCGGAGGTAGGATAATTGCAAAAATGATTTTTAAAATATCCATTTAGTAACTTTCCTAATTGTTGATTACGTCTATAATTTTGCTTCTATAAAAAACAATATATTAAAGAATTCCTCCATAAAGAATTCAATATGACGAAAACAGTAAAGTATATAACAACTATTATTTCGTTGTAAGAGTGAGGGTAATTCTCTGAATAGTTTGGCCATCTCGGAGAGAAAGAGCCATCATTCATACTTTTAGTAACCATGATTTACTTTTGACTTCGCAGGAAACTCCAATGGGGGGCTGCTGCGAGACACAGAAAAACTCAGTGGCATATTCCTTGTTCAACCCCTTCAGGGTTGCTGGGTTTGCGGGCGATTTTAACCCCCAGGTTGCGCAAGCTCCACCCGGGGTTATTCGTGTGGCATCCTTTCAGGATGC
>JAWLEH010000044.1:0-13431 GCA_041686215.1 Balneolaceae bacterium
TTATAACCCCGCACTGCGCGCCGGCAACACCACGGCGCTTGTACGGGGCTATGTATATGATGCCCCTGCCGGGGCATTTTGTTTCGCACAAGCGCGAAAACGGGTGGAGATGGATAGAGGAGGCAAGGCATGTTTATTCAATTAGTATAAGTCGATTTTGGTCTGAATAAAGCACATTATAGTCTGTCACCGGTAGCGGTTAATTTTGCCAAAAAATGTGGCAACACTTTTTTAAAGGTGACAGAGTAAAATCTCCCCTGAGGGGAGTACCACGCGATTCGCGTGGGGAGGGGTGTTCAGTAAGCCATTCGGTGGAATGTTAAATTTTCAAAGCCCACACTCAGATCCTGAGGATCCACGGTTTACGTACATCAAATGCCCCGTCGACTAAATCCATTGCACTGCGAGCCGAGAAACCACGGCGCTTATACGGGGCTATGGATATGATGCCCTTAGCAGGGCATTTTGTTTCGCACATGCGCGAAACCGGGTGGAGATGTGCATGCGAGAAGTCACGTGACCGTAAAATTGAAATCGTTGAAATTTCGCAATAAACCCGCGCTTTTTAAAAGCAGTCATCGGGCGCTACTGTATCATAGCCAAAATACGGATGAAGTCAATATTAGCAACTAATCTTGCCCAATAACCGGGCAACACCATTTGAGATGTGACAGACTAAGATCTTGATCCAAGAATACCATGCAGTTTGCAGGTGGAGAGCGGTGGGTAGTGAATCGATACGTTTAAGAATCAAACTCCCACATTCAGATCCTGAGGGTCCACGGTTTACGTACATCAAATGCCCCGTCGAATAAATCCATTGCTTTTGCGAATTCGCTCGCCTCGGGGCGTCTGGATTGTCTGATCGCCTTAACCCCGCACTGCGCACCGAAAAACCACGGCGCTTGTACGCGGCTATGTATATGATGCCCTTAGCAGGGCATTTTGTTTCGCACAGGCGCGAAACCGGGTGGAGTTCAGTAAAAGTATTAATTATCAGACCATTTAAAATCAGTCATTACATGCCACTTATTTTATCCAAAAAAATAGGCTACAACATTTTGAATGCGACAAGATTAGATCTCCCTTTGACAGGCTGTGAGAAAATATGATAACAAAATTCTACTCAGTTAAAATTTTAAGGCAATTAGATTTATTTCAAAGCTCCCCTCTCTGTCAAGTCCCGCCAGGGCGCGATAGCCCCAACGGGGTCACTATGGGAAGAGGGGACCGGGGTGAGTCAGAAAGACTGGTAGCACTGTAAATATCAAAAATTATTTAGGTACATTTACTTTGGTAATCAATTTTCTCAGCACCTCTCAAAGGTGGATACTCCAGGAAAAGCTCAACATTAAACAATAAGTTATAGGTTCTAAGTCGTTATCTCATGGGCTCTGACCTGGGATAGTTGAATTCGACTGACAAATCACTGAAACCGTAAATTTCTAAAAGAACGGAATCAATCGAAAAAGTCTTAAAAAAAGCCCTTCTACTCAGGATGATTTTATTTATGTTAACGTAAACATTTTTCTAAAACAGATAATAATACAGATGATAAGACATTGTACGGCTCTACTCTCAATTTGTGTACTATTCCTGGCAATTGCCGGGTGTTCCCAACAAGAACCCGAACCTGAAATCCGCACAATTTCAGACGAACAGGCTGAAACAGAATCTCTCGCCGGGTCTGAAGAAATCTCAACAGAAACTCCGGATGACCTGGATATATCAATCTGGGCTACCAAAGAATTACTTGGCGACCCAATTGCTATTAGTATGGATAACCAGGGGAAAGCCTGGGTAACAGTGACCAACCGCAGCCGGAATTCAGAATTTGATATTCGGGACGTAGACGATTCATGGCTGATTGAATCCATGAAATGGGAAACAGTTGAAGACAGGCGTAATTTCCTTCATGAGGAGCTGGCCCCGGAACGCAGTGACGAGAACACCTGGCTTTGGGATCATAATGAAGATGGGGAGCATGACTGGACCGACCTGACTGTGCTGAAAGAAGAGGTTTGGCAGGTTGAAGATGTATCCGGTGATGGCCGTGCCGACCGATCGCAGCTCTATATCCGGGATTTCCATGATGAGGTGACGGATGTTGCCGGAGCTGTATTAAATCATAATGACGAGATTTATATTGGGGTAGGTCCGGATATGTGGCGTACCCGTGATACAAACGGAGATGGGATCAGCGATGAAAAAGAGTCCATCAGCCACGGCTATAACGTACATATTGGATTCAGCGGCCATGGAATGTCGGGTGCAACAGTCGGGCCGGATGGCCGAATCTACTGGGGTATAGGAGACATGGGACTCAGCGTTACCGACCAGGAAGGTGATGAACATCATTACCCGAACAGGGGAGCAATATTACGTTCCGAGCCGGATGGCAGTAATTTTGAAGTCTTTGCCGCCGGATTAAGAAATACACACGAGTTTGTGTTTGATAAATACGGGAACCTGATTACGGTTGACAATGATGGCGACCACGCAGGAGAGTTTGAACGACTGGTTTATCTTGTGAATGGCTCAGACAGTGGCTGGAGAACCAACTGGCAGTTTGGAAAATACACTGATCCAAAAAACAACGAGTATAAGGTTTGGATGGATGAGGATTATTACAAGCCACGGTGGGACGACCAGGCGGCACACCTGCTGCCTCCTTTGGCTGAATACCATGCGGGTCCTGCGGGTATGGCTTACAACCCCGGTACTGCATTAAATGACAACTGGAAAGATCACTTCTTTGTGATGTCGTTCCGCGGATCTGTTACAAACTCGCCGATATTTGCGTTTACACTGGAAGAAGAAGGTGCTTCATATCGCATGACATCCGACCAGGAAGCGCTGACCGGAGTTTTGGCCGTTGGTCTCGATTTTGGCCCGGATGGTGCGCTATATATGACCGACTGGATTGAAGGCTGGGGACAAAATGATGAAGGCCGGATATGGAAACTGGATGACGAAGAGAATGCAAACTCACCGGAACGAGTTGATACAAAAGAATTGCTGGCAGAGTCGTTTGATGGCACCCTTGCTGAGGTATTAATTGAACGGATGGGGCACGAAGATATGCGTGTGCGCCGTAAAGCACAGTTTGAACTGGCCGCGAGAGGGGATGCTGCCGCACTTGAACAGGCTACGGAACCCGGAAATTCAGAGTTTACCCGCATTCACGGAATCTGGGGTTTGGCACAGATTGCCAGAAATGAGCCGGAAACGGCAGAATCTCTTGTCGGGTTGCTGGAAGATGAAACATCCGAAATCAGAGCACAGGCAGCGCGCTGGCTGGGTGACGTACGATATTCAACAGCGGCAGAATCTATCGTGCCGCTATTGTCGGACGACCACCCGAGAGTACGATTCTTTGCGGCGGAAGCTTTAGGGAGAATGGGCTTCGAAGACGGTTTTGATCCCATCGTGGACATGCTGGAAGAGAATAACGATGAGGATGTTTATTTACGCCAGGCCGGTGCCATTGCACTTTCCCGTATTGACAACGGGGAGCGGGTTACGGAGCTTTCCGAACATGAGTCGAAGGCTGTGAGAATTGCCGCAATCGTGGCTTTGAAACGACTCGAACACCCCGGCTCAGCTCAATTTTTGAATGATGAGGACGAATTTGTTGTAACCAATGCCGCGCGTGCAATCAGTGACGATGCTTTTGTTGAGGATGCCATGCCTGCACTGGCAAAACTTCTGGAGAATCTTCCATTTGATAACGAGCCATTGGTTCGCCGGGTGATAAATGCCAACCTGTATACGGGCGGGGAAGAAGAAGCCGGCCGGCTGGCCTCATTTGCTGCGGATCCTGCAAATAGCGAAGCTATGCGCGTGGAAGCCATTCAAACAATGAAACACTGGGATGAACCCTCAATTTTTGATCGCGTAACCGGTCGTCATCGCGGGCAGATCGAGAATGAAATCGAAGACGCCAGGGAGGCGATTGCAGGTATATACAACAGCCTTTTGACGGATTCGGAATCCGTGCAAATAGCCAGTATTGAGGTGCTGGCAGAGCTTGGAATGAACGAGGCTGAATCAGAGCTGGTAGGGTTGTTAAGTGACGCCGGATCAGCAGACATTCGCAGCGCAGCACTGAGTGGCCTCCGGGATTTAAATTACGGGCAAATTGACGAGGCAATCCAGGTTGCACTTGTTGACCCGGATGAGACCGTTCGAATGGCCGCCATTGGTATGATTCCAGGCCTGGACATCGATGAAGAAACGACCGTTTCTCTGCTCGAAGTCGCGTTTGAAGAAAATTCAACCCCCGAACAGCAGTCAGCACTCCTTGCATTTGGAAACCTGGATAATGAGTATAGTTATTCGTTCCTCGAACAGCAGTTGAACCGGTTGCAGGAGGGTACACTGCCCGCAGAAATACAGGTGGAACTTCTTGAAACCGTTGATCAGCTGAATTCTGAAGATTTGAAACAGCAGGTTGAAGCATACCATGCCTCAAAGCCGGAAGACAATCCGGTTGAATACTATAGTGAAGCGCTGGAGGGAGGGAGTGCAAACGAGGGGCGAACGGTTTTCTACCAAAACCCAACAGCCCAGTGTATTCGCTGCCACGCTGTTGATGAAAGCGGTGGAGAAGTTGGCCCAGAACTTACATCCATTAGTAATGAGCTTTCCCGCGAACAGCTGCTGGAATCCCTTGTTGCACCTTCTGCCAGGATTGCTCCGGGGTATGGTGTTGCAACACTTACTCTCAGTAACGGAGAAACAGTTCAGGGAGCCATCGAGGATGAAACGGATTCCCAATGGGTGCTGACCGTGAATGAAGAAAGCCGGACGTTTGATAAGTCCGACGTTGAATCGGTTACTACCACACCATCTTCTATGCCCGCAATGGGCGATCAGCTTTCACTTCGGGAGCTCCGGGACCTTGTTGAGTATATGTCTGATCTTGATGGGACGGAGGAGTAATCCTCTGCTCTCAACCGGAATTATATTTTGGATATTGGGAATGGAGCTGGTTGGGCTAAAAAACATGGCAGCAATCCTGATATCCAATACGCCGGCAGTAGATTTTGAACTTAATAACCTGTGAGGCCGGTTCGCCTTTACCTTTACTTGTTGCCGCATGTATTGGTAACGGCATTGTGATTCGGCTGGATCACAAAATCGAACAGCCGATAGTTGTTGATGTAAGAAACTGTGTTCGATTTTAAAGAAGGCTAAAGCACTCCAAAAAGTGTGTCATATCGCACCTGATGCGAGATCTACTGTTCTTAACAAGGGCAGGTGATACCACGCCAGAGCGTGGCATGATATAGTTGTTGATGAATTAATTTAACTAAGGTCCTTTTTGGACTGCTTTTGGCAGCATTTGACAAATTTAAGAATCGAGTTCAGTTTAAGATACTGAACAAAGCTTTTGAGGCAGTAAAACGTCCTGATCAACCGCCCTGATTACACAAGTAAATGTGTAAAAAGGATGGAGAACGGCAGGTGAAAATGCGAAAGTAAAAAAACAGATAAATTTCGAATTTTAACCTGCCGCAGGTTGCATATCTAACAGGTTTTAGGTATTTACTAAGTGTTAATTATACACTTTTACGTACTGAGCGCTAAATCTTTTATTATGAGCTAACCGGCTTTTTTTTAATCTGTCATGGAAACGGTTTTTTGATGTTTTTGCGGTAGTTTAAAAATGGTC
This sequence comes from Balneolaceae bacterium, assembly GCA_041686215.1. Lineage (GTDB taxonomy): Bacteria > Bacteroidota > Rhodothermia > Balneolales > Balneolaceae > SW132. The sequence continues at coordinate 5,678 of JAWLEH010000044.1, forward strand.
ATGTATTCAAAATAAAAATATTAGTTCTCTTACAGGTGTATTTATTATATACAAGACTAATGTCTGTCATCGTGAGGCAGGCGAAACTTTGTCTACCACATTATTAATTAAACTTATCCATAAAGAACATGGTCAGATCTTTACGTTTCCACGCCTCTGGTGTGCTACTACTTTTGATATTGTTCGCAGTATCCTGCGCATCTCCTCAAACTACTACGGAGTCTAACGAACCTTCTTCAGAACCATTTGCTGAAACAGAACAGGCTGATGAAGACCGGTCTCGTCTTAACATTCTTTTTCTGGGAGACAGCGGCCATCATCGTCCGGACGAGCGGGTGAATGACATCACCCCGTATCTTTCAGAGAGAGGAATTCACCTGCACTACACCGAGCAGCAAGAGGATTTAAATCTCAAGAATTTAAATAAATACGATGCCCTGATGATTTATGGAAACAGGACAGGGTTGCCAAAACAGCAGGAGACAGATCTTCTCGAGTATGTGAATAGCGGGGGAGGAATTGTTGCCATTCATTCCGCATCAGCCACATTTAATGATTCTGACGCATTTGTAAACCTGATTGGCGGTGCCTTTAAAGCGCATGGTGCCGGAACGTTTTCCGCTGAGCATGTTAACTCAGATCATCCTGTACTGCAGGGTGTTCCGGAGTTTGAAAGCTGGGACGAAACCTATGTCCACAGCAAGCACAACCCCGACAAAGAAGTTCTTTCTGTTCGGGTTGAAGACGGACATGAAGAGCCATGGACCTGGGTACGCAACCAGGGAGACGGGCGCGTTTTTTATACAGCCTGGGGCCATGACGAACGAACCTGGCAAAATGATGGATTTAAAAGTTTAATTGAACGCGCAACCCGATGGTCGGTTGGCGACTGGGCTCTTGAAGAAGATTTTACGCCTCCCACGTTTACCTTCGGAGAAGGTGAAATGCCGTATTATCCTGCAGGTGAATCCTGGGGAACGGTTGGCGACCCAATAACTGAAATTCAAAATCCACTGACTCCCGAAGAATCCCGCGAGCATATTCTTGTCCGGCCTGATTTCGATGTTGAATTATTTGCTTCAGAAGAGCAGGTAATCAACCCGATTGACCTTGACTGGGATGAGCGCGGACGACTTTGGGTTACGGAAACCGTTGACTATCCAAACAAATTTACGGATGACCGGAAAGGAAATGACAGGATCAAAATTCTGGAAGACACCAATGGCGACGGGAAAGCTGATAATGTGACCATTTTTGCAGATAGCCTGAATATTCCAACCAGTCTTGTTTTGTATAAAGACGGAGTGATTATTTCCCAGGCACCGGATTTTATCTATCTGAAAGATACGGACGGAGATGATGTTGCCGATGAACGCGAAGTGCTGTTTACAGGATGGGGAACTTTTGATACGCATGCCGGTCCGAGCAACCTCCGCTATGGTTTTGATAACCAGATTTGGGGAACTGTAGGGTACTCTGCTTTTGACGGAACCGTGAATGGCGAAGAGCTGGAATTCAGTAGCGGATTTTATCGCTTTCAGCCGGACGGATCCAGTCTTGAATACGTTTCAAATACCACAAATAATACGTGGGGCCTTGGTTTCAACGAAGAGGGGCAGGTATTTGGCTCTACTGCGAACCGCGATGTTCCGCTGCACAGTGTAGTTCCAAACCGGTTTTACAGTAGTATTCGCGGATCGGGACAAAATCCGCGTCTGCCGATGATTGCTAATTCCAACCGTATTTATCCGCTTATGGATGAAGTCCGCCAGGTAGACCAGCACGGCCGTTACACAGCAGGATCGGGTTTCCATGTATATACAGCCCGTGATTTCCCGGAAACCTACTGGAATAATCGTGCATTTATTGCGGAACCAACCGGACATCTTTTGGGCGAATTTCTTCTTGAAAAAGATGGAAGCAGCTACTCTGCAATAAACAATCGCAATATTATGGCCAGCCAGGACGAGTGGTTTTCACCCATTCAATCAAAAGTCGGGCCGGATGGTGCACTTTGGGTACTGGACTGGTACAACCTCATCATTCAGCATAACCCAACGCCCGAGGGATATGAAACCGGCGAAGGAAATGCCTACGTGAATGATCTGCGGGACGAGCAGCATGCGCGTATCTACAGAATTACGAATAAAGATGCGGATCACAGCCAGGATATGGATCTTGAAGATGCCACTCCCGAAGAGATGGTGGATGCCCTTACTCACGACAACCTTTTCTGGAGACTAACAGCCCAGCGTCTTCTTGTTGAACGTGGTGAACAAGATATAGCCGGCCATCTGACCGAACTGGTGAATGACAAATCCATCGATAAAATTGGGCTGAATCCGGGTGCGCTTCACGCAATCTGGACACTTCATGGAATCGGAGCCCTGGATGGTTCTCATCAGGATGCACTGGATGCAGTATACGGTGCACTTTATCACCCGGCATCATCTGTAAGACGTGCAGCACTTATGGCAATTCCGCGGGATGAACAATCACTGGAGCATCTTCTTGCGGCCGACTTTATACCAAACCCTGTAATCCCCGGAGATATGGATTATGCAATGCCAGCGGACGTTAATATTTCAGCCGACGCGCACGTGCGTCTTGCAGCACTTCTTGCCGTTGCCGAAATGCCCGCTCATGAACGTGTGGGACAATCTGTAGCTGAATTGATTGTAACCGAGAGCACAGCAAACGACCGCTGGATGCGAGATGCCGCAACTGCAGCTGCCGCGATAAATGATGTAAGCTTCTTGTCTCATGTACTTCAAAAAAATGTCAACCAGAATGCGGACAGCACCCATAAAGCGAATGTACAGTCTGCTATCGAGAAAGTATCTGCACATTATGCACTTGGTGATTCTCCAGAAGACAATATCCAGGAATTCCTGATGTCGCTTGAAGAAGCTGATGCAACGATAGGTGTTGGGTTTCTGAATGGGCTTGCCGACCGGTGGCCTGACGACCATACGCCTGAATTTGACAACAACGTGTCTGACCAGCTAAGCAGGTTACGAGACGCACTGTCGGAAGAGTACGATGAAGCACTGGATGCACTCTCTGAAAAATGGGGTTCACCTGAGTTATTCGGAAGCCGGTGAGACCGGTAGCAGAAACATATTACTAAAACTATTGTATGATTGGTAAAGGGTTGAGAGTCATATTCTTTCAAAGAATGTGGTTCTCGTTTTATCCTTCTCTTTACACTGAAAGATTTACTTAAAATTCTTCAAATGATTACTCAAAATACACGCATCCGAACAGTACTCTGCAGCATTTCTCTTTTAATAATTGCCACGGTATTTGTTGGATTTGTTTCCATTTCGAATGATTCTCAGCCTGATGGGGAGCATGATAAACACACGATGACGACGGCAGAGGCGGAGTCAGCTGAGGATATTGCGGACATGCGGCGATCTGAATTTGTTGCAGACGGTGATACCCTGGTTGTAAAATCCTCGGGTACCGATCTGAGTTACGATATCACGGAAATCCGTGCCAAGGCAGGTTCAACCATCACCATTCGTTACGATAATTCGAGTGATATGCCGCACAACATTGTATTTGTAAACGGCAGAAGTGATATCCAGCCGGTAGGTGTGGCGGGAATCCAGGCGCGCGACACAGGATATGTGCCCATGGATGATGCCAACCAGGAACGGATTTTTGCCTATACGGATCTTGCTCGTCCGGGTGAAGTGGTTGATGTAACCCTTACCGTACCAGACCCCGGTACCTATCCTTATATCTGCACTTATCCCGGTCATTTTACAATGATGCAGGGCGATTTGATTTCAGAAGAATAATCAATACAAAACTAAAATAAATCTATGAAATTTGGCGTAAGTCTCTGGCTTTGGACCTCACCCGTTACCATTGATGTGATAAAAGAGTATGCACCGAAAATTGCATCTCTTGGTTTTGATACGGTTGAGCTGCCGCTGGAAGATCCCGAAGAACTTGACTGTAAAGAAGCTCGAAAAATAATTGAAGGCAGCGGACTTTCACTTACAACCTGTGCGGCAATGGGGGGCGGACGTGACCTGATTCACCCAGACCGTTCAGTACGGGATGAAGGCATGGCGTATATGATCGATTCTCTTGAGGCAGCAGAAGAGCTTGGCTCCAAACTGTTTGTAGGACCATTGGCCTCGGAAGTTGGCCGCTTGTGGCAGTCTGATGAAGACCAGCGAAAGAAAGAGACTGATTTGTTGGTTCGCCAGCTTGTCAAGATTGCAGACGTTGCTGAATCAAAAAATATTACAATTTGCCTGGAAGCGCTTAACAGGTTTGAAACCAGTTTTCTGAACCTCACAAGCCAGGTGAAGGATGTAATTATGCAGGTTGATCATCCCTCCTGTAAAATAATGATCGACCTTTTTCATGCGGGTATAGAAGAGAAGAGCCTTGGGGATGCAATTCGCACGGCCGGGCGTGATCTGTATCACCTGCAGGTTGCAGAGAACGATCGGGGCACACCGGGAACAGGCCAATTTGACTGGGATGATATTGCCGCCGCACTAAACGAAATTAATTATGACCGGCACGTGATCATAGAAACCTTCTCACAAGATAATGAGCTGCTTGCAAAAGCTGCTGCCATCTGGCGACCGCTGGCTGAGAGCCCGGATATACTTGCAAAAGATGGCCTGAACTTTATGAAAAAGCTACTTTCATAGTTCCATCATTGAGTCCACTCCGAAAAGTAAGACAAAGAACGGATGTCTATAACAAGCTTAAATATTTTAGACCTTACGCCCCTCTCTAATTCTTTAGAGAGGGGTTGGGGTGAGTTCGAATCAAATAAACCCAAAATATTTAAGCTTGTGCTACTAATTTTCAGAACATACGACTTTTCGTAGTAGACTCATCACTCATAGTTAAAACTAACTGATAACGAAAAAAACGATCCATTATGGCGAACAAAAAGGTAAACATTGCAATTTTAGGATTAGGGTTTGGAGCGGAATTTATTCCAATCTACCAAAAGCATCCAAATGCAAATATGTATGCAATCTGTCAGCGTACAGAATCGGAATTAAAGGAAATTGGTGATGAATTCGGGGTAGATACCCGGTACACCTCTTATGAAGAGATGTTAAAGGACCCAAAAGTAGACGCTGTTCATATCAACACACCCATTCAGCTTCATGCAGAACATACGCTGATGGCGTTGCGTGCGGGTAAACACGTTGCCTGTACAGTTCCGATGGCTACGAATATTGAAGACTGCAGGGAAATTGTTGAAACCGTAAAAGAGACCGGGTTGAAATATACCATGGCCGAAACGGTCGTTTACAGCCGTGAATTTTTGTTTGTGAAAGAGATGTACGACAACGGCGAACTGGGTGATATTCAATACCTGCAGGCGAGCCACCCGCAGGATATGGAAGGATGGCCGGAATACTGGGAGCGAATGAAGCCCATGCATTATGCAACACATGTTGTGAGTCCCGTTCTTGGCCTGATGAATAAATCAGCCGAATATGTATCCTGTTTCGGGTCCGGTAAAATTAGTGACGAGCTGATCGAAAAATCTGACTGTCCGTTTGCAGTTGAATCGGCACATATCAAACTGAAAGATTCAAATGTTTCCGCCCACATTTACCGTTCGTTGTTTGATACGGCACGGCAATACCGTGAAAGTTTTGACGCCTACGGATCAAAAAAATCATTTGAATGGCCGCTGATTGAAGGAGAAGACCCTGTCATTCACACAGCCAAAAAACCTGAACCGAAAATTCCTGAGCGTGTAAAAGTGCCGGATTACGGACATCGTCTGCCAAAAGAGATTCAGTCGTTTACCCAGGCCGGTGTGTACGATGCCGAAGACCAGGCTCACCTGTCGTTTATTCAGGGTGCCGGACACGGCGGGTCACACCCACATCTGGCCCATGAGTTTGTGTCCAGTATTGTGGAAGACCGGGATCCATATCCCAATGCGGTTCAATCAGCCAACTGGACATGCGTAGGATTGCTGGCTCATGAATCTGCAATGAACGGCGGTGAAATTAAGAAACTGCCTGAATTTACACTTTCTGAATAAATAGCCCTTGTGGCTTTTGTTAGCTGTAGAAAACCCCGGTTGCTGAAAAGTGACCGGGGTTTTTTAGTTTCGGGAAATGTGTATGATTTGTATTGGTTGAGCTGAACAAAGTCAATACTGATAAAAATTGTCCAACTATGAGTCCACTCCGAAAAGTCAGACTAAGAACGGAGGTTTATAACATGCTTAAATAATTTAGACCTAACACCCCTCTCTAATTCTTTAGAGTGGGGTTGGGTGAGTTCGAATCAAATAAACCTAAATTATTTAATCCTGTGCTACTAATTTTCAGAACGTATGACTTTTCGGAGTAGACTCAACTATATATTATTTGACATGTTCAGCGTAACCGGTTCACACCTGAAAAAATGGTCATCTGTCTTTCGGGATCACTCAGTAAGTGATTGATTTATGGTGGAACAGAAGTAAAAATCGTTAACTTTTCAACCATAAACCATGGCGATCTGCTACAACTAATTCATCATCTCATTTCACAGATACAACACTTCCCGTCTCACTGCTTTTTACAATCGCGTCGATCACTTTCATGTTGTTTACTGCATCCGGTAGGGGTGTGGGAACTTCATCATCATTCATAATAGCATCAGCAAATGCTTCGGCCTGCAACGTGTATTGATTTGCGGCCTGAATCTTTAAAATTTGCTCCTCTTCCTCTGTTATCAAATGAATGTGAACCGGTTTGTCTGCAGGGGCATTAAAAGGGATCTCAATTTCAATTCGTCCTTCAGTTCCAAATGCAACGAGTCGCTGGTATGGAGTCATTTGCGTTGAACAGGTAAACGTGGCTGATACTTCTCCAAAGTTGAGCATTCCGGATGTTTTTCGGTCAATCCCGAAATCCGGATCCAGATCCATCATACCGGAAACAGATTCCGGTTCACTTCCGGTTAAAAAACGGGCCGTTGAGATACAGTAACAACCAATATCCATCAATGCCCCGCCGCCGATATTTGGTTTATTGCGAATATTGGTTTCATCACGGTTGAAGTAGGAAAAAACGGAGTGGATGGTTTTTAGTTCTCCAATGCTCCCGTTTTGAACCAGCTCCTTCGCCCGGATCCACTGGGGGTGAAACCTGTACATAAACGCCTCCATCACTTTTAGGTTCGGGTATTTGAGGCTCTCTTCAAGGAGTACCGCCACTTCATCCGAATCCAAACCAAGTGGTTTTTCACAAAGGACGTGCTTGCCGGCTTCCAGGGCCTTCAGTGTCCACGAAACATGAAGGTGATTCGGCAGCGGATTGTAGATGGCATCAATGGAGTTATCAGTAAAAAGTTCCCCGTAGGTACCATGAGCCACAGGGATACCCAGTGCCTGAGCAGTATTGTTCGCACGATCCGTATTTCGTGATGCGATTGCCGCTACAGTTCCGTTTTGGCTCTGCTGAATAGCCGGTATTACATGTTCTCTTCCGATTTTTGCGGTACTTAATATTCCCCAGTTAATTTTTTTCATGATATGACAAGATGGATTTGGTGTGTTAATTCTAAGTGGTTTAATTCCGAGGCTGTCCAAAAAGTGGTTGATATTAAATTAGCGCCTAAACAAATTAGGTTTATGAGCCAGGTTGAAGTATCCGGTCTTTCTGACTCACCCCGTCCCCTCTTACCGTTGGGATCCCGTTGGGGCTATCGGGCCCTGGCGGGATTTGACAGAGAGGGGAGCTTTAAAATGAATCATT
>JAWLEH010000044.1:13531-25255 GCA_041686215.1 Balneolaceae bacterium
TTTCTGACTCACCCCGTCCCCTCTTACCGTTGGGATCCCGTTGGGGCTATCGGGCCCTGGCGGGATTTGACAGAGAGGGGAGCTTTAAAATGAATCATTTCGCCTTAAAAGTTTAATCGAACTCTGTTCAAAATTCAAATATCCGACAAACATAGAATAGGTGTTAAACTATTCGAATCCAATAAACTAAAGAAATTCATGTCTACCAAATTAACACTGCATCTGCTTTTCATAATCCCGGTACTTTTCATGTTTACAATGTGCAGTGGTGAGAGGGCACATTCAGTTTAAAGCCAGTTCAGTGTAATTATAGTCCATATAACTCTTATGGAAATGGGAGTGCATCGTGTGAGATTGAGTGTTCGGGTGATGATATCTTACAGGAGTCGGAAATTGGACTCATCCGGAAAGATGCAGATTTTAGGTCAGAACCCCGATGGATGTCAACCGGGCATCCCGGAACCATATAAACCATACCGCTCCGGTTGGTAAAACATCTTGTAGTAAAATCAGCGAAAAAATTTTTGGGGTAGACATTTACGTTACAGCAAATATTCTGGAAAACCAGTAGGAGAGGGGCAGCAGCGAAAGAACAAGAAGTCCGGCGACGAAACCACCAAAACCTGCTGCGATCGCACTGTTTAAAATAATCAATGAAATAACCCCCCGTTTAACGGCTTTTTTGATTGTCCCGGGAGAAGGGTCGAATGTAGCTTTGAAATAGGCCGGAATTACAAACCCGCCAAAGATCAGAATAAACGGTAGTGCCCGGATCAGTTCATACTCGGGTAGAAGTGAGAGAAGGGCAAGAATGGACGTGACGGCTATGATGGTCGAAGTTGCCAAGATGCCTGTTCGTTTACTTCCGCCGTGTACTTCTCCGCGGCTAATCAACGTGATGGATCCGATGTAGAAAATGGGAATAAAACCCAGAGGCCAAAGAAGTTCAAGTGCAGAGGGTATAAATGCAGCGCCAAGAAGAAGATTACCGGCACGGCAGCTCCCCATAATGAGTGGACCAAAAAATACAGAGTGCTTGGCATTGGCATCATACAAAAGTGCAAGAACTGCAGTAGCTGTCGCAATGATTCCGGCTGTGGAATTAACCCAAAATGCTGCGCCAATACCGATCAGGAAAAGTGTTGCACCCAAAACCGACGCCACCTGCCTTGAAATACGCCCGCTGGGGATGGCTCGTTCGGGACGTTCTTTTTCATCCAATGGCGCATCAAACACATCATTAAAGACAATTCCGCCCCCGTACAGCCCAAAGGTGGATACCAACAGCCAAAAAAGGGCGGGATCGGCCGGAAAACCATATCCATGCGTGACCGACAAAATTCCCATTGCTGCAGCTGCTCCTGCCAGGATATCTGCGAATGCAGTGACGATATTTGCAGGACGCATTAGTTCGAGTGAAGCCTGAAATTTTACGGAAAAGGAAGAGTTCAAAGGAGTTAAATTCAATAATTAAAGTCCTGCAAGCCTCAGATCGATTAATAAACTTTTTCAAAAATCGAAGAAAAAGTCTCCCCTATCAAGGGGAGATTTAGAGGGGTGTTCAATGGAATTTTTATATTCTGATGAACATCCCCCTCAATCCCCCTTTTTTAAGGGGGACTTTTTACAACATTTTTTAATAATCGAACTCGGGTTGTAAAGACTATGCAAATTAAGTGGTGGCTGCATTTGAATGCAGCAAGTTATGATAAATGGTTTAATTCCGGGACTGTCCAAGAAGGGTGTCTGCCTTGTAAACCGCTTAAATAATTTAGGATCTATGTTCTGACTCATCCTATTTCCCTCTCCTTACAAATTGAGAGGGCTTTAATGACTAAATTATTTAAGCTTGTTTTCATTGTAATTCACTTTTGGACAGGCTCAAACGCTAACAGTCCTCCTTTGAGTTGAAAAGGGGGGACATTGCGGTTTTCTTGCGTCATTGTAACCTGTCACTAAATCAGATAACACAGGGTTCTCAGCGGTGAAGCTTTCAGGACAATACTTTATTCTATAATGATGTCGTCATCTTTCGACTCTTCGCCTTCGACAAACGGTTTGTGGCCGCCTCTTAAAACGGTGTTTCCGCTGTATGTTTCCCGCTGATCGATTTTTGGCCGGTTCAGCCAGTCCTCTTCTTTCATTTCACCGCTCTGGCTGTAGGCATCCAGTGCATTCTGGTAGCACACTTTCTTTACATCATCTTCTGAAATTCCGCGTTGCAGCATCAGCTTGGCGGTCTTGGGAACACCCAGCGGGTCGCTGTGTCCCCAGTCGGCCGCACTGTCGATAAAGATGCGATTCGTTCCGTACTGTTTCACGATATCCACCATACGTTCATTACCCATTTTGGTGCCCGGGTAAATCGTGAAGGCTGTCCAGTAGCCGCGGTCCAGCACATCTTTCACTGTCTCTTCGTTGTTGTGATCAATGATCACTTTAGATGGATCGAGCCCGTGCTCTTCGCACAAATCCATGCTGCGAAGCGTCCCTTCTTTTTTATTTCGGTGCGGGGTGTGCACAAGGACAAGCATATCCAGTTTTTTGGCAAGATCGAGCTGAAGGTTGAAGTACTTTTCCTCAAGATCGGTCATGTCGTCGAAACCAATTTCGCCTATAGCCACCACGCCTTCTTTGCTGGCGTAGCGTGGGAGAAGATCCATCGTTTCTTCTGCAAGTGCTTCATTATTGGCTTCTTTAGAATTCAGGCCAATGGTACAGTAGTGGCGTACTCCAAACTGGCTGGCTCTGAATCGCTCCCAGCCCACAATCATGCTAAAATAGTCGAGCATAGCACCGGCATTGGTTCGCGGTTGTCCAATCCAGAATGCTGGCTCGATAACGGCAACAACGCCTGCGTTATACATAGCCCGGTAATCATCCGTGGTTCGGGAGATCATGTGTACGTGCGGATCAATAAACATCATATCATCAAAACTCATAAAAAAGCCATTTTTAAAGTTTAATTGTTCTTTGGATGTGTGCTAATGAATCAGTTCGCCCGGAAAATTACCCGGACTGCTTTTGTTTTTCGAAGCTTTTCCCAATCAATACCCAGGTGATATTTTTTTCAGAAACATCATTCACCAGTTGAGTTTGGTCGGTTAAAAGATTTTTTGCTGCTTCGCTGTCCGATGCCTTTAATGCCAGCACGGCCGCATACTGCTGAATCTTATCGGGGTGATTGATGACTTTCTCTAAGTCATCCACAAACTCTTCACCAATAAAGGGTCCTGCAGGCCGCCAAAGCTCAGGTGAGACTTCCCGGCCGGCCGACCAGCGCTCGTGGGCATACTCTACCAGCATTTGTGCCAGGGGTTTATTTGCGCGCCGGTCAACCCCCTGAATCTTGTAGAGCGGACTCCCGACAAAAAGGGATTTCAAAATCACCTGGTTCCAGGCATCATCATCAAAATAATCGGCAGGGTAGGGATTCTTAAGTGCAACCGCGTTAAATACCGAGGTAATATTGGTACGGATGCCTTCAGCGCCACGATCGGTCAGTTCATCAGGCCAGGGCAAAACGGGAAGGGCCTGATAAAGCGCAACCGTTTCGCTTAGATCACCGGAGATGAAGAGTTTTTCAAGCTTTTCAAAAAACTCCTCTTTGCCACGTTCAGCAAAACTCAAAACCAGGTAAGTTCTGCCAAGCTGATCCAGTGTCCACCCGGAAGGATCCCATCCTCTGCGCAAGCCGCCGGCCTCTTTAATCTCATCTTCAGAGAGCTCAGCCTTCTCTTTACCTGTAATCCGAGATGCCTTACTGAAGCTCGAAAAAACTTCCCAGTCTTCAGCTTCTTTTTGAAGTGATTCTCCGGCTTGTTTAAGCGTTTCCAGGTCTTTCTCTGAAATCCTGGACTCCAGCCACTTTCGAATAGTTTGCCTGACTCGTGATGGTTCCAGCGTCGATTGTTGCGATGCCATTTGTATGTAATTTATCTGTTAACAGTAAACTATTTACGTTGTGCTGATTTAATCAGATCAAACCAAAAAACTTTCTGTTTAACCTCAATTCGATTAATAATGTGCTTTTTGGAGCATTAAAGTGAGACTGTCCAAAAAGGTAAAATTCATCGAACACCGCTTAAATAATTTAGGTTTACCCTCCGCACTCACCCTGTATCCCTCTCTATTTAATAGAGAGGGATTAAATGTCTAAATTATGTAAGCTGGTTTGTTTATTGATTTACTTATTGGACAGCCTCAGTGGCTTTTTGCTCTGATATATAATCGAATTCAGGTTGTATAGTAACGTAGTATACCAATGTGAAAGAAATATGTTGGTTACGTGTAGAATTTACAAGTAAAAAATCGTCTAATTGTATGCCTGTTTTGATCTTGCAGGTTGGTGCCGGATTGATTTAACTGATCAGGATTTTGCTAAGCAAACAATAAAAACAGGCATGGTTTCTTTTGCAGATCGGGCAGATCCGATTTTTTCCACTCCATTATACGTTTGGTTTGCAGGATTTGGTCGTCTGCAGTAAGATTACAGGCAATACAGAGCTTTGTGGACGGCCTGCAGGTTTTTAAAAGAAGATCCATCATATTCTGATTCCTGTGAGGTGTTTCCATAAAAACCTGGGTTTGGTTTCGTTCGGCTGACTCTTTTTCAAGATCCTGAACGGCCTGTTTTCTGCGTTTCTCATTAATGGGAAGATAGCCGTGAAAGGCAAAAGACTGGCCGTTAAGACCTGAACCCATTAGGGCAAGTAGTATAGACGAGGGCCCTACAAGAGGCATTACGGAATGCCCGTTTTGGTGAGCAAGGTCAACCAGTTTTGCCCCGGGGTCGGCAACACCGGGAGCTCCGGCCTCCGACATCAAACCCACATCGCCCGCTTTCAGAAGGTTTAAAAAGCTGAGTATTTCGTGGTCGGGCGTTTTTTTATTTAACACCCGGAATGTCTGTTTATAGTCGGGGACAGGGTGTTTAATCCATTGCAGAAAACTTTGTGCAGTCTGCATTTTTTCAACCACAAACTTATCCAGTGTGCGTATGGTTTCAACTGTGTGATCTGGCAGAACATGATTCTCCTTTCGGCGAAATATTGGCGTCGGAATGAGGTAGAGTGTATGCTCAGGCATGGGCTGTTTTATTGGGTGCATCCATAACTTCTATTTCCAGGGTTTCTTCCCCGTCGCGAATGCGTCTTAGGGCAAACCGGGAAGCATACCCGGCGATGATAAGAGTAAAAATCAGGCCAAACGCAGAAACAGCCATGTTTACTGAAACAACTGATTTTTGAAGATCATAGACGCTGAGCATAACAATAGGCCGGAAGGAGTCTGGGTTATATCGCAGGGGTATTTGTTCTGAGTCCATGATCACCTGGGCCATTTGAACCGGCAGGGAAAGCTGTTCTGTAATTGTTTCACCGTCACGTGTGGTAAACCTTAATATGACGTATCCGTTTGTTTGAGCGGCGATCTGCTTTACATCAAAATCAATCACATCCGCCACATAACTCTCACCTTCAGTGTATGTTTTTTCAACGCCATAATAGGTGAAGATCTGGTATGCCCCCTGAAACAGAAAATAGCCAGGCAAGAGCCATATCAGGAAGATAAAATAGTATTTTTTCATAGTTGATTAGTTTTGAAGTTCCGCTTGTTCTCCGGCATGATCTGATTCTACCTGTTTCATCTGCTCAATCATTGCAGGGTCGAAAATCAGCCGCTGTTGAAAATCCTGGTGCATATGATTGCTTGACATATGAAACCAGAATGCAATTTGAACACGGTCGAAAAAGACCGCCTGAACCGTGGTATCGCCGGTGTACATGGATGTGCCAAAATCAATTCCATTCAGCAATCCCATCCGGTTATCATAAATTGCACCGTAATCGCTGAAATCCCGGCTAATTCCGGATTGCCGGTCCATTGGCCAGCGCATCCAGTCTTTCACCCGCCGGCTTAACGCTTCTGAAATGAGGGTGTTCTCTGTAAGCCTTCTAAGCAGCCCCGACATCTCGGAAGCTGTTGTTTTCGGAAATAATATCAGCCCGTTGCGTTCCTCTATAAATGTGTTGCCGAGACGATTTTCTTCGGTATAGTTGATCGTGTTTTCCCGAAAGGTTTGATCATTCACGAATTGATCTGCCATTTTTATGACAGATTCCCGAAACTCCTCATCCTCTTTAACACTTTCCAGATTGTAAATTTCGTCCGCTTCCATTTCCCGGATTCCCGGGGATATAGTGAGGTAAAGCCCGGAAAAGGGCAGAGGCAAATCTGTGTTTTCGAGGGAAAGTTTCTCTGAGAAAAGCTGCCACTGTTGCGGACCAATCAGCCACCATATGTGGTCGGCCAGGGCAAGGTCGTTATATTCTGCAAGGAGTTTAACTGCATCAGAAAGTTCAATTTCATCCCTGTTGTTTAACCAGTCCCGGTTTTGGGCGGCACTATAGCTCTGTTCATGTTCCGAACGGTTCACGCCGGGAATCTGGTGCTGTGTCACCTCTTCCCAGGAGATGGTTTGATCTGGTGATAGTTTGCCCGATTCAATCAGGTCGGCTGCCGCAAGCATGATGAAAAAATTAGCTGTTGTGCCCATGGGGCGGCGAACCTGTTCCATATAGTTTATGGATGAATCGGGATGTTCTGCCACAAGGCTGGCCACAGATACGCGGTCTGGATTTTGTCCGATATAGTGGGTCAATCCACTCAGTGAGTAGGTCTGCTCCACCCATTCACTTCCCTCAGCCATAGCGTCGCGATTATCAAAAAATGTGGTAAATGCGTTCCAGTTGATAAACAGAATCGCAGAAAAAACGATGGCAGCAGTCCCTAAGAAAGCGCCAATAAATTTAAGTACTCTTGTCATGTACGTTAGGAGTTTTCAAAAAAATTATTGATTTGAAGAAGGCGGTAATAAAACCGGTTTGGGTCCTGGAAATAAACAAAAGCGTGATATTCCTGGGCATTTCGTGTAAATGAGTCATCCATAGTCAGATCTTTGATTTCGTTTTCACCGACTTCCACATATTTATATGCATACGTTCCGGATTTGATAATCCCATTAGCATGCCATCTTTCGGTATCCTGCCGGTACTCCATACGATAGTTTGAGCGGATGGCCCAGTTATTAAAATCTCCAACCACGTAAAGATTATTTTCCGGGTTGATTTGGCTTCGGGCATCAAACCGAAAATGGACGTTGGCGTAACGGGCATCAGCTGAGGGATCGGGAGCACCAAGCCTTGAGCCCGGCACACCTGATCGGTTTGCAGAAAAACCCTGCACATCATCAAACAAAACAATTCGCGGCGGAATTTCAGCCGGTGCATAGTCTCGAATGCCGGGAGCCTGCATGGAAAAGTCTGTGAGGGATAGAAACTGAAATTCGTAATCACCCACAAAGGCTCTGTCGCGTGTTAGCTCGAACATGACTTCTCCCTGAGTGGATGTATCCAGTTCATCCGGCTGGCGGGCGCGTCCCCAAAACTGGTTCTGCACATAGTAGTATTCCAGGTCGAACTGCGGGGTATCAATGAAATCAGGTAATTCATATACACTGCGCGGAAGATGAGAGATGCGGCCCTCCCTTCGAGGTACGGTTATGGTTTCAACCTGCGAGCGAATGCTGCCTTCATTTTCGAAAACAAAAAAGGGCATAGAAAAAAGAAAGTTGCCATTATCTGCATCTTCTACCTGAAGCATATAATTTCCGCTTGCAAGAAGTTCTACGTCGTCATTTGGGAACTCATATTCGTAGGTCCGGTAATTTGGGCGGTTGGTACGGCTTAGATCGCCGGTCGGCAGCCTCAGTGAATAAAATCCATCTTTGTAAAAATCCTCGGCAAGACCCGATCGGCTCCAGTCAGGATCGTGATGTGTGAATTTAATGGTAAGCTGACGGTTTTCGAATTCGAGAAGATCAAAGGAGAGTACAAGCTGGTCGGATGAACCCAGCTCAAGAATGGGCGCCGACTGCTGAGATTCTTTTGGATGCAACTGAATTGAAAAAGCGCGATCGCTTGCATTTATTTGACCGGGAACCGTAAACTGGTTTTCCGGCGGTGAATAGGTTGATTCCCTGTTTGACGAGCTGCCGTTCTCAGAAGAACCACAACCACTTATCCACACCATTGCGATGCATAATGCCGGTAAGAATTTAGAGATGGTAACGGCCTTCAAATACAAAAGATATAGGTCCTTCAAGTTTTATGGAAGAGTAGCACGATGTTTCACGTGTAAACGTAAAATGAATGGTTAACGTGCCACCTTTTACATGTACGGTATAGATGAAATCACCATCGGGTGCATCCTGCAGATGGTGCCAGGCAAGAGCGGATGCAATGGCCCCGGTTCCGCAGGCAAGTGTCAGCTCTTCCACACCACGTTCGTAGGTTTGCAGGGATAGTTTTTCAGGACCCGTTCCTGATATAAAGTTAACGTTTGTTCCTTTTGGCTGAACCTCCTCGTGATGACGTATTTCGCGACCTTTTCGGGTAAGTTCTGCTTCGTCGGATAACTGATCAGGCGAGACAGAGCAGACCAGGTGTTCAGTGTTTGTATACACATCCAGGAACTCTTCATTATTTATTTTACGCTTCCCAATAGTTGTTTCCAGCGGAAAATGGATGATTACACGGTTATGTTCGGTATCTACATCCGCCTGGTACACGTTGTCATGCACCCGGAAGCTGAACGAGGCAGGAGCCCCGAGGGAAACGGCATACATAGCAAAACAGCGCGCCCCGTTACCACACATGCCGGCATCACTGCCATCAGGGTTTTTGTAAATCATCACAAGATCGGCCTGTTTTTTGTGGTCGTAGTGCAGTGCAATGATGCCATCTGAGCCAATGCCATACTTTCGATCGGATAGCCTGGGTGCCCACTCTTTAATTTGTTCATCGGAAATTTCCAGGGTACGGTTGTCAAAGAGTACAAAGTCGTTTCCGGCACCGTGCATCTTTACAAAAGGTAATTCTTGCGGATTCGTCATATCAGGTTTCACTGTAGGCAGGAAGGTGCTTCCAGGCTGTTTCTTGAGTGATCATTGGTTCGTTTCCACGCATGAGGTTTCCAAACCGGAAGGCGAGGGATGTAAAGATAAGCTTAAATTGAACATTATAGTAGAAGAGTCCTTTTAAATCATTGAGTTCTTCAATCATTCGCTCGAGTTTGGCATCCTGCAGGCTGTTGCAAAATTTTTTAATAACGTCCAGCTGGTCAATATTTGCGATAAGTTCAGGGTTTTCGCTTTCACGGTAGATCATGATATCCCTCAAAAGTTGCTCGAGAGTATTAGCCAGTGCTATCTGGCTTTCAAGGTTTAGCTCCGACTGCCACCCATCAACCAGCTTTACAAGATTTGGAGCGTCCTGGGTGTAAGCATACCTGAGGTATTGTACAGTTCCTTTACGTGTTTTTTGCAGGGTCTCAAGGTTTAAAAAACGGCAAAGGCCGTAGTTGCCACCAGATATTCGGGCGAGAAACTCGGCATCTTCCCGGTTATACCCGTCATAGGTCATTAACCCCTCGGCCACATCGCGTGAGCTGAGAGGAGAGAGACGGATTTGCTGGCAGCGGGACATAATCGTAGGCAGCAACTGGTCCGTTTTATCGGCTGTGAGAATAAACATCACTTCGCCGCTCGGTTCTTCCAATAGTTTCAGAAACGCATTTGCCGCTTCTTTTCGCATCGTATCGATTCCGGTCAGGATAATCACAGACCGGCGGCCTTCATTGGGTTTCAGTACGGTTTTTGGGCGAATTTCTTCCCGGTAGTAGTCGATGTAGTAGAACGCCCGTTTATTTTTTGAACTGTTATCTTTTCCCAGTTCGGGACGGAGTGTAAAATCCACAATTTCATAAGGATCTTCTGCCAGCAGCTTTTGGCGCTCCGTTAATTCCGTCATGGATGTTGCTGTGGGAAGTGGAATAAACAGATGAATATCCGGATGGGAAAACCAGCTCTTCTTTTTACTGGTTGTATATTCTCCAAGATCTGTTAAATGGCTTACTCCGTTAATAATTTCAGCCATCATCAATGCAAATGCGGTTTTCCCGGATCCTGCAGGTCCGGTGATCAGGTAGGCATGGCTGAGCCTGTCGGATAAAAATATTTTTTTTACCTGCTCCAGCGCATGATCTTGCCCCACAATTCGCTGATCTCCGGGCTGTATGTCTTCATTTATGATCTGCATTAGTCCTCCCAAATAAAATCAAATAACAATATTCCTGCGGTGATGGTAACTCCGCAATAGCCAACCAGTGCAGCAACATCATTGAGTGCTGCTTCAGATGCTCCTTCAATAAGCGCTGTTTTTGTTACGGATGTCAATATTAGCAAAAGCGGAACAACGAGTGGTATGCACAGAACAGAAAAAACCGAACCCCGCCGATCGGCCTGCGCAATCATCGCTGATGTAAGCGTGGTAACAGATGCAAGGCCGGCTGATCCAAATAGAATTGCTGTCAATATATAGGGCACACTCACAACAGACATGTTCATCATCAACAGGTAAAAGAAAAATGTAAACAGATGGAGTACAAGGAGAAATATAAAGTTATATAGAATTTTTCCGGTAAATATTTCCACAGGCCGGGCGTGCAGTTTCAGCAGGTCCCATGTTTTTTTATCTGACTCCTGGACAAACGATCGCATCATTCCGGTCATAGCCGCAAACAAGATTATGATCCAGATTAAACCGCTTTTTGGTGTCGGATCCATTTGATCGGCGCGCAGCGTGAACAAGATCAGCAGGAGGGACGCTCCGGTAAATGCAAGCAGCGTATTCACGGCATACCGGGTACGTAATTCTACGGCAATCTCTTTTTTAAGAATTGTCAGCGCGGGTTTAACCATTCAGGCATCAGTTCTGCAACATTTTATCAGCATGTAAAGGTAGCAAAAAACCGACAGGAGAGATAGCGGCATTTTACCACTTTTATAAATCGTGTGACAAACATCGAATGATGAATAGTAAACTCTGAATGTCGTATGGACGAAATTCCTGAAATTCCACTCCCTTTTAGGACAAACTCAGGCACTTTTAAGTACAATGACAACCGGTAAACGCGTTTTACTATATAATCTGGCTTAAGCTTGAAGGCATTATTATAATGGCTCAGACATGAATCATATCGTACTACTTTTCTTATCATTTTTGTTGATTTCATGCAGCAACTCCTATGGTATCGAACCAATGCCGGATTTGCGAGGACGATCCTGATCCGAACAATTCGAATCATCTGGTCTTGCGGTTTTGCCAGATGGAAGGTGGCTGTCATGTTATGCCCTCCATCAATCACAGTATTCCACGCTTTGTTGAGCGGCGTATATGTCCGCAAATTCGGGATTTTGAGGGTGAGCGGTTTGCCTGGAAATTTCTAAGCAAGCACAAGAATTGACCTGGATCTGTTGTTTAACAACCATCCTTTTTTGCAGGCTGGTTCAGGTTCATTGCCTCAGTTCAAAATTGCCTGCCCCGCCGCACTTATGGTTTATAATCTCTCATTGAGTGAGTTCCACGTGAGTCAGGTGGTGAGGGGTGTTCCGGGCAAACAGAAAATTCCGCAATGTCTTTTTTGCGGCATTTAAGATCTGTTCTAAAACCATACCCGGAACCAATCTGAAGTCCGATAATACTTTCTTATCGGACAGACTATCAGTGGCCCCGGATATTATCAGACATTGATTTGCCTTCTATTTGCGGTAATGGGGGAGAAGAAGTATTATAAACGCGATGCATCGTACAGGGGCGTGCGCAG
>JAWLEH010000165.1:0-5737 GCA_041686215.1 Balneolaceae bacterium
GGGCAATCGACAGCCGGGGGTTTTTTAGCGCTTTTTATTCCCCGTAGTATTCATCAACCAGCGATATACATGATCGTTTCCTGTAATAAAAAGTTGATCGGCATCTTCTCCGCCCCACTCCAGATTGGTTATTTGTTCTTCAAATTCAATCACATGGAGTTCCTCTCCGTTTTCATCTAAAATGGTAAGCCCGCGCGGACCTGTGGCATACAGATTGCCCTGCATATCTGTCACCATTCCGTCTGCGGCTCCCATTCCGGATCCCATCTCCCCAATATTAGCAAACTCTTGCGGAGTGTGAGGTATGCCCTCTTCATCTACCTCAAATGCAATGATCGTACCCGTTCCGGAATCATCAACATAAAGGATGGACTCCTCTGCATTAAATACAATTCCGTTCGGATACTCAAACTCGTCATATATAACAGAAAGTTCTCCATCCGGTGTAAGCATATATACACCACTGAAATCAAGTTCCCGGTCTTCATCGCTCACTCCAAATGGCGGATCTGTAAAAAAGATTGTGCCATTTGAGTGTACGACCAGGTCGTTCGGGCTGTTAAAGCGCTGCCCTTCGTAGTTGTCAACCACAATTTCAAACTCCTCACTTCCTTCAGTCACACGGCCCAATGAACCTCTGTGCTGGGCCAACAGGATCGAACCGTCCGGGTCTGCCTGGATACCGTTCGAATTGCCGCTGGGTTCAAGGAAAACCTCTACATCCTCTCCTTCAATCCACTTATACACACGATTTGCCGGTATATCGCTAAAGAGCAAATATCCGTCCGGATGCCAATAGGGGCCTTCGGTGAAATCATGGGGTCCTGTTATGATCTCCGGATCTTCACCATCAATAATGAGATCTGTGGACGCTGAACCGGATTCCGTCTCGTTTTCAGAACTGCATCCCGTTACAAACAAAAACAGACTCAGAACAGGAAGCAGAAACGAAAAATGATATGAGTGCATGGTCTAAAAGGTTTGTTATCAGTTATTTGGCTGATTTAATGTAGTGCGCAATGAGGAGATATGACAGCGAAATTTCAGATTAGTCCTCACCCGAAATAAATAAGGCCTTTGATTGATCAACTAAAGGCCTTATTGGGTATTTTCAGAAATGTCGGTATTCAGGCAAACACATCTTTTATCTTCGAGAAAAAGCCTTTCTCGCGATCCTGAGCACTTTCAGGTGCAAAATGTTCATTGCCGCGCAGTGCTTCGATATGACGGCGTTCTCCGTCCGAGAGATCTTTCGGAACGTACATATTCACTTTAATAAACTGATCACCACGGCCGGAGTTATTCAGTCCCTGTATCCCACGTTCTTTCATACGTAGTAACTTACCCGGCTGTGTTCCCGGCTCAATCTTCACTTTCGCTTTGCCTTTCAGGGTGGGCACTTCAACTTCGGTGCCAAGAACGGCATCGGGGATACTCAGCAGCAGATCGTAGTAAATATCGTTTCCGTCGCGGTCAAAATGTTCGTGCTCTTTCTCTTCAATCAACACAATCAGGTCACCCGGTTCACCACCCCGAACACCGGCATTCCCCTGCCTTCTCAGTGTGATGTAGTTACCGTTTGCAACGCCGGCAGGGATATTCATTTTCACTTTATCTTCACCCCGTTTTCGCCCTTCGCCATGACAGGAGGAGCATTTATTTTTTATGATCCTTCCTTCACCGCGGCAGTTCGGGCAGGGCTGCACGTTCACAAACTGGCCAAACATGGTTTTAGATACCTGGCGAACTTCACCCATGCCATTACAGGTACTGCATGTTTCATAATCAGATTCGGTTTCAGCACCGGTACCGTTGCACTCGCCACAGGTTCTGTATTTTTTGACTTTCAGCGTTTTTTCGGTTCCCTCAGCAATTTCCTCAAGAGTAAGTTTAACGCTCAGCTTCATATCAGCACCCGGCTGACCTTTGCTGCGGCTGCGCCTGCTTCTTGACCTGCCTCCGCCAAACGGATCACCACCACCGCCGAAAATGTCGCTTCCGAAAATATCACTGAATCGGCTGAAAATATCCTCAAAGTCAGCATTCCCGAAATCTGAGCTGCCGCCAAAACCACCACCGTTCATTCCGGCATGGCCAAATTGATCGTACCTCTGTCGTTTCTGAGGATCACGCAGCACTTCGTATGCTTCTGAAGCCTCCTTGAATTTCTTTTCAGCCTCTTCATCCCCTTTGTTACGGTCGGGGTGATACTTCATAGCCAGCTTGCGGTAGGCTTTTTTCAATTCAGCGTCTGACGCACTTTTGCTGACACCTAAAACTTCGTAATAATCGCGTTTTGACATGAATAAAAGTTATTCGCTTACAATTACTTTTGCGTGACGGATGGTCCTGTCACCAATCTTATACCCGTTTTCAAGTACCTGGAGAACTGTACCGCTTTCTACAGAATCATCCTCCGGTTTTTGTCGCAGCATGGCATCGTGGAGGTCTACATCAAACGGAACGCCCTCCTCGTCAATGCGTTCTACACCATATTTTTGCAAAACATCTTCAAACTTATTGGCTACCATCTGTATGCCATCCACATACGTAGAATCCGCACCCCCCTCTTCCATGGCTTTCAGGGTTCTCAGCAGATCGTCATTTACGGGTAAAAAAGATTCGACGGCAGATCTGCGGGCATTTTCAAATGTGAGGGCACGTTCGCGTTCAAGGCGCTTACGCATATTTTCCATTTCAGCAGCTTTTCTGAGCTGAGTCTCCTTCACCTGCTGAATTTCTTCCCGCAACGCTTCAATTTCATCTTGCTGTTCACGAATTTTCTTCTGCTGATCTGCCAGCAGTTCCGTGTCATTTTCATTCTTACCTTCAGCAGACTGATCCAGGTCTTCTGCCTGATCTTTCAAAGTCTGGTTTTCTTCGTTCTTACTCATATAAAAATTACTCTTAAAAAACTTTTTCATTTCAGATTAATTATCAGGCAAATAACATGCCAGATCAACATTAATCCCTTATTGGTGACAATGTTTCTACCCGGTATTTATCCTTCGTAGAAAAATTCAATCATATTGCCATCAGGGTCAGATGCAAAAACAAACCGTCCTTTTTTCCGGTTTGCCGGGCCGCTGAGAATGGTAACTTCATGATCTCTCAGGTATTTTGCCATTTCGTCGACTTCTTCCGGTGAGTTCAGGTAGAACCCGATGTGATCTACCCTGAAATCGCGTGAGTTGGGATCATAACTTGTTTCGGCTTCCACAATTACAAGAGTATCCTCATCTCCAATCTTATATACGGCCATACTTTGGCCCATTTTACGAACCTGTTCAAATCCAAGAATTTCCCCATAAAATTCTTCAGAGCGTTCAATTTCATTAACTCTGATGGTCATGTGGTTGATTCCAGACGGGTTAAAATCCATATTCTATTAAATTTGGTTGTTTTCGTGATTTTAAGTCTACAAACTACGAGTTTTGGTCGTATCTTTTTAATCTAAATTTTGCATTAAAAAAAGCTCCTTTGTCTACACTTTACATCGTGGCTACTCCCATTGGCAATCTTTCCGATTTTTCTACCCGGGCCATACAAACACTTCAGAGGGTGGACAGAATAGGATGCGAAGATACACGAACATCATCAGTACTGCTGAATGAATATAAAATTGACAAACCACTATTTTCGTTTCATCTGCACAACGAACATCATAAAGTAAAACACCTGGTAAATCTGTTAGATGCCGGTGAACAGATTGCGCTCATCAGTGATGCGGGAATGCCGGGCATCTCTGACCCTGGTTTTTTAGCTGTGCGTGCCGCCCATCAAAACGGACATACTGTGAGTGCTATCCCCGGCCCAGATGCCGCCACTACAGCATTAGCTGCAAGCGGTTTACCAAGTGACCGTTATGTATATGAAGGGTTTTTACCCCCTAAAAAAGGACGGGAAACCCGAATCCGGCAAATTGCAGATTCTGAGATAACATCTGTTGTTTATGTAAGCCCTCATAAGCTCATTCGGTTTCTAAACCGCCTCTCAGAATTTACCGAACCAACACGTTGGATCTGTATTGCAAGGGAACTCACAAAAAAATTTGAGGAAATACAACGCGGGCAGCTCCAGTCAATGCTTGTGGAGTGGGAACAGCGGGAAACGGTTAAGGGTGAATTTGTGGTGATAATTTCCGGTAAAAACTATTCTGAGTAGATGACTAAACATAATTTATTTCAGCAACCGTGGACTCAATCTGCTCTTGCAGCACTCTTACTGTGGCTCTCTTTTCCGCCCTATAACCTTGGTGTTTTGCAGATTCCCGCATTTACTCTGCTATTCAGACTTTCTGTCACCAGCGTGACAGTTCGCCAGATGATTTTGTATACCTATCCATCTTTTGTGCTCTGGAACCTTCTGAGCACCTACTGGCTGATGATGGCAACCGTGGCCGGCGGAGCAGCTGCCATTTTTGCTAATGCTGCGCTCATGGTACTCCCGCTGATTGCAATCCGGCAACTATTCAGAAGCAATTTCCACCCAATCTTGTCCTCTTTTGTTGCCGCATCCTCCTGGGTAAGTTACGAATTTCTGCATCATCAATGGGATCTCGCCTGGCCCTGGCTAACACTGGGAAACGCATGGTCGAACCTCACCGGGGTGATCCAGTATATTTCCGTTACAGGGGTATGGGGCATTAGTTTTTGGGTGGTTTTTACTGCCGCTTTGGTTTTTCAATCCATGCAAACAAACTCGAAAACTCTTCGCCGTACAGCATTGGCTGTATTTGTGCTGTTTCCCGTTCTGTCTGTTTTTAGTATGATAGGAATCCAGCAGCCAGATGATCATCCCGTAGACGTGGCTATTGTTCAGCCCAACTCCGATTCTTATGAATCCTACGGGGGCCATAACTCCCTGGATGACCTTGTGACCCACCTACTGGAGCTTTCACAATCTGTTCAAACCGAGAAAACAGATGTCATCATCTGGCCTGAAAATGCACTGGATGCATCATTAACGCTTGCAAGTCCTCAACTCAACCGAGTTCGGGACAGCCTGCGAGTTTGGGATACGCAGCTTATAACCGGGAGCGGCTATCTCAGGTACTACAATGAGGATGAGGAGCCGGTTCTGACCCGCGGTGAACATTCCGGGAGGGCATACAATGTATATAATGCGGCATTTCAGCTATATCCTGATCAGATGACGGAAATCTATAAAAAAGGTCGCCTTGTACCCATTGTTGAACGATTTCCCTTTCTGAATTTTTTCAATTCGGTTGACCGGTTTGGGTGGGTTGACTGGGGTGGGTTGATGGGCTACGGTCTCGGTACAGAAGCAACCGTTTTCGACGTAAATGGTGCCCTTACCCCGGCGTTAATTTGTTACGATTCCGTTTTCCCCGGGTGGGTGAACCAATTTGTTGCTAACGGAGCCGGGTTTATCACAATTATCACAAATGACGGCTGGTGGGGAGATTCTGACGGGCACACCCAGCACTTCGCCTATGCCCGTTTGCGTGCCATTGAGCACCGGCAGTGGATTGCACGATCTGCAAATAACGGGATTTCGGGTATCATCTCTCCGGATGGCAAGGTTCAGGTTGAAACCGAATACTGGACGGAAGCGGCATTCAGCTATCAAATATATAAATCTGACACGAAAACATTCTATGGTACATATGGAGATTGGCTTCCGTGGTTTCTCTTGATTTGTACATTTACCGGTCTCGGCTATCTTTTGGCAGCAAACAGACTACAAAAACAAACCTCCGGTGAAGAATAGAGTG
>JAWLEH010000166.1:0-5599 GCA_041686215.1 Balneolaceae bacterium
TAGCCCCTGGTCGGCGCAAAGCGGTGGCCAGGGGGTAAAATGCGTGCAAAAAAAGGGAAGCACAATAGTAGGTGCGATATGGCCGTACCACTGAAATTGAATCCGGAGATGTTTGTTAGCAGACGCCCCAGACATGGCATTTTTAGATTCAACAACCGAAGACTGTCCAAAAAGAGCGTAGCATTGCAGAGATATTTTACATACCGTCATGCCACGCCCCAGCGTGGCATCTCCTAACCATATCAACGGATGGAGATGAGGCTCTTTTTGGACGACACAAGCCTCACTCCTTTTTGGTTCTGAGATCTATGCTACTGCTGCCAAAAATGCCATGTCAATTTATTCGTCACCCATTAGTTTCGAATTGTAGATTTTCTGAACCTTCCGGCACACCGATCCGGGCTTTCCGCTGCCTACAGGCCGCCCGTCAACCCGATTGATTGGCTGAATATCCGTAGTGGTGCCGGTAAAAAACAGCTCGTCCATATCAAAAAGTTCATGCTGCCCAATGGGTTGCAAATCTACACCTATGCCCTCATCTTCTGCAATAGCAAGTACAGCACTTCGTGTGATACCGCTTAAGATATAATTCGTGGCCGGGTAGGTTCGTAAAACTCCGTCTTTCACCCCAAAAATATTGGCGTTTGGGCTCTCTGTAATTACACCATCCCTGATCATGATCGCACTATTTACTCCCCTCTGCTTCGCCTCTTGTTTGGCAAGAATATTTGGCAGAAGGTTAACCGTTTTCAGATTGCACCGGGCCCATCGAACATCTGCAACGGATATTGTATCAACCCCCGACTCGTGTAGTTCCGTATGTGGAGTGAATGGTTCGGCTGAAAGATATACGGTGGGATCTGCCTCAGGCTCTGGAAATGTGTGAGTGCGCGGCCATGCAGCACCGCGCGTTATCTGAATATAAACTTTTGCCTGGCCGTTCTGAAGGTCATTTCTTCGGATCAATTCTCTGCTGATATCCGGGATTCTTGCACGTAGTGATGGATCTGTACTGATTTTAAGCCCTTTAAGGCCTTCATCCATACGTTCAAGGTGCTCTTGCTCCATAAAAAAATGCCCATTTACCACGCGCACTACTTCATAGATTCCATCGCCAAACACAAAGCCGCGATCCGCCACAGATACAGCCGCTGCTTTATGATTTAAATACGTGCCATCAAGATAAACTTCCATCTATAATTCTTTTTGTATTTATAATTGAAGAGATGTAAAAACCTGAGTTCGATTCTTAATCAATGACATCAAAAGTCCCCCTTAGAAAAGGGGGATTGAGGGGGATGTTCAACAAATCAGTAGAAAAACCGATGAACACCCCTCTTCCCGAAGGGATCCCTTGGAGAAAATCTCCCCTTTTTAGGGGAGACTTCGTACCGAATAAATGAAATTGATTAAGAATCGAACTTAGGTTAAAAACTAACAAGGCCCTAAAATTACCCATTCCTGAGGTTATCTACACCTGAAAACAGATTTTTTATTCACCAGTGTCTAAAGAATGGTTACATTTCGTCAAAACCTTAGTTCGATTCTTTAATTTGCAGAATATCATAAAAAGGAGTCCAACAAAGACGTTAGGTACGTTAATTTATCAAAAACCATGTCATACCACGCAACAAGTGCGAGATGACGCCCTTTTTGGACTGCTTTTGCCATTTTATTAATCAAACACAGGTATCAAAATAACATTACGAATACAGCGGTATGCACTATTTACTTATATACGAACTCGCCCCAAACTATCTTGATACACGCGGTACCTACCGGGATGACCACCTGAGGCTTGCATGGGAAGCCCAAAAAAGTGGTGACCTTGTGCTTGGTGGAGCGCTGCAGGAACCTTCCGACCGTGCAGTACTGATGTTTAAAGGAGATACACCGGATGCAGCCCGTAAGTTTGCTGAAAAAGATCCATACGTTAATAACGGGCTGGTTGTGAGCTGGGAAATTCGTCCCTGGATGACTGTTGTCGGCGACGAAGCCGTAAAAAAAGTATTTCCATCAGAGTAGAAGTAGGGTGCCATATCAACGGTGTGATGCTCAATTCGAGTCACCGAGGGGTCATTTATGAATGATTTCTGAATCTGCATGAAATCTGATCGGAGGCCCCGGTATCCGGCAAGATCAAGCCGCCTTATTCTTCCGCAATTGCTGCAATATCTCTCCTCAATACTTTATCAGGATGGATAGCTAATTGAAATGGTCCACATTACCGGATAAAAGTTGCCTGATTCATCATAGCTGTACCCGACAATCTGTCCTTTATTATTGATTGCACGGGCAAGACTGTTACCGCCCAGAGTTGGGAGTTCAACCATTCCATTTTCTTCATCCCAGAAGAACGCCCGAGACTCTCCATTACCGATGCTGCTGTATCCAACAACCTGGCCGGAATCGTTCAGATCCCAGGCGGTGCTCCAGTCACCGCCAAGAGTGCCAAGGTTCATCATTCCAAGGTTCCGGTCCCAGATAAATGCCTCTGAACGAGACGACAGTGCGTTATATTTTGCCGCTGAAAGGTGTTCCAGTGAAGATATTTCCATACTTGCCACACTCATTACGGGAGCAACCTCTTTCCGCAGCGTTGATGACTGCATCATCTCACGAACGTGCTCCGGGGCGTACATTTGGTCGAGCCCTGCTTTTTTCATTTCAATTTCAAACTCCCGTGGCCCTGCATGCTCCCCTCTGCCGGCTACCTGCTTCGCAGCGATGTCGGTTTGTGACACAAGTACTGATCCAACAACCTGGCTGCTACTGTTTATTGAATGTGCTCTGGCCGACCCGAAACCTGTGAATGACCCAAGGTCGTCCATTCCACTGTTTCTATCCCATACATAGGCCCTGTTCGATACGGAATAATCCAACCCGACTACTTCTCCCTGGTTATTAATACCCATTGCCCATCCGTCTTCACCGATTGTATTATCGCTGTGATCATTACTCCAAACATAACTGAAATATTCATATTCATACACGTCCTCATATTCGTCTTCATAAATCAGGTGCTCAAAAGTAACTTCTCCGGCAATTTCTCCATGATCGTTTATATCGTTTGCCTGGCTACGATCTGCGTCAAGTGAGCTGCTTAGATCCACAATTCCGTCTGATGTGCTCCAGTATGCTGCGTTACTGCCGCTGTTTCCAACAACTTCGCCATTATTATTCATCGAGCGGGCAAAGATACTTCCCATCTCGGTTGTAGTGCCGTTTGAATCCACAAAGAGATTTCCGCCGGCCAGCTGCCCTTTGTCATTCACATCCCAGGCAACCACCATGTTGTGTTTCTCTCGAAGATCCGTTACTTCAATAGCGTAGGCAGTCTCTTCAATAATCGCAATGCTGCTTCCCCCGGATGATTTCGCAATCACAGCATACCGGTCAGACGGAGAATAACTGTAGGAATTTGCACCCGACTTTGCTTTTTCAACGATCTCTTTAACTTTCGTTCTGTCGAACAGTAAATTTCCGTTATCAGACAGTTCTTTCGGAAGATCTCCGGCTTTGACAGACTCAATACTAAAGCCAGTAAATTCAAGCAGTTCCCAAACGGCAGCCTGAATTTCCAGAGGGGTAACCCGGGAATCACCACTCATCATCTCTTCACGATGGTTCATCAGATAATTTAGGGGCTTCCAAAAGTCCTGATTGTAGGTTGAGTAAAGAGTTACGCCGTCATAAAGGGTATCGCGAGGTACCTCGGTTTCCCACAAAATTGACCACCCCAGGCGATTTCCGGTTGATATATGAGATTTTTCACCGGCCTGATCTACTTTCAGATCAAAATAGGTTGAGTCTCCTCTCTTCACATATAGCGTAGCATCCTCTGCACCGTCAACTACCTGTAAATTACTCATACCATCATCAAAACCGGGATCCCCAATTGAAAATGGCTGTTCGTCACTGCATGCAGCAAACAGAAAAACTGATGATAAAATCAGCAATGAATAAGTTCGTGTAAAGTTCAAGATCTGCTCTTTTTTTGATTTATTTATATTCAGTTTTTCCAAAATGTTCCCCGGTTAAGTCGCCAGATGTCTGACTTTAGAAGCAAACCCGGATTTTGTTTATTCCGGATTGTGCCACCTTCTGTTCATTTGCATTATTGTTTTTTGCAGACCGCTGTTGTTAAACGGCCTGCAGAAAAATAGCAAAAACAGCGGCAAGAAAGCCCTATATAACGATTATAATGTTTTAACCGGAGTTTTTAGGAACACAGACTTCAGGTAATTTGCTTGAAAAGATATCATTTAAAACGTTTAACACGAAAAAATGATATTCCTTAAAATATTCTTATAAATGGACAATCATACTCTAACGTATGAATAGAAATGGGAATTAACGGCAGAGCTCTTCTTTTATTAGGAAAGATTTATAAGCTCATCTGCGAATAATGTAGGTGTTGCAGCACTCTTTTTAAGAAAAGGGCTGTGAATTTCATACAGATAAGACGTTCATGTATCTTTACCCAGCGGATGTGAAAGCAAAAAAAGGCTTCCCGAAATAAAACAGGAAGCCTTTTGAAATATTAGTCTCTAAAGCGAGACGACTGCTACATTTAGCCGAGGAATCCGAGGACGGATTGTGGGCCCATATTGGCCTGTGCAAGGGCCGATGTAGCAGTTTGCTGCAATATTTGCAAACGTATCGATTCACTCTGCTCTTTAGCAAAATCGGCGTCCATAATACGGCTGGCTGCCGCGCTGTTTGAACTGATCGACTGAGACAGAGTTACTTCACGAATACTTAGTGACGATTGGGTCATCCCGATTTCATTTACACGATCGTTCATCAACTTAATTGCACCATCAACTGCAGAGATGAACTGTCGGTAATCTGCCGCTCCTGCTTTTGTGGCACCATTTGTAAACTCAAGCGCGCCCTGCTGGCCCCCTGCGGTTGAAAGTGAAATATTCCCGCTTGTTACACCGGACACATCAAAAATAGAATTGATGTTTACAGCGTCGATAGAAGCTTCAAGCGTATCCTCTGCTCGTTCCCCTACCTGGAAGTTCAGTGTCAGCGTTCCTGAAAATTCATTCGCCCCGGTGTTGGCGGGGTTACCATTCAGCAGGTCTGTATCCTGGAATACCGTCTGGCTGGCGATATCATTAATATCTTCCGCCAGTTTTGCAATCTGGTCGCCAATATATCCCCGCTCATCTTCACCCAGCGTATCGTTGGCTGCCTGTGTGGAAAGAGCTTTCATCTCAATCAGGTTGTCCATGACCGTGTCGAAGCTCGACTCGGCAATATCAAGAACTGATTTTGCATCGCCCACGTTTTGCATGGCCTGGTCAAGACCTGCCACCCGGCTGTTCAATTTCGTCGCGATAGAGTAACCGGCTGCATCATCTTCTGCCCTGTTGATCCGAAGGCCTGTAGAAAGACGAAGCTGGTTGCTTGCCAAATCGCGGTTTATACGATTCAGTGACAACTGGGAGTCCAGTGACTGAATGTTTGTATTGACTCTGTTTAAATCACCAAAACTTGCCATTTTTAAATCACCTTTTGTTTAGTTAATAGTCAGTAAAATGACATAGATTGAAGCAATTATCGTATCCGTTTTCGTGATCTTAAATGA
>JAWLEH010000045.1:0-24161 GCA_041686215.1 Balneolaceae bacterium
TGGTTCTTGGAGGATTTTTGGTAGGCTTTGGAGCCAGGTATGCCGGGGGCTGTACGTCAGGTCACGCCATATCAGGTCTGTCTGATCTTCAGCTTGCATCACTCATTGCTGTGATCGGATTCTTTATCGGAGGCTTGATCATGACCTTCTTCATCTACCCAATAATATTGTCATAACTATAAAAGAGTAGAAAAATGAAATTTACAGAGTATTTAAAATATCTATTGATCGGTACAGGCTTTGGGTTTGTACTGGTTAAGTCAGAGGTCGTATCCTGGTTCAGAATTCAGGAGATGTTCCGGTTTGATTCGATTCATATGTACGGAATTATTGGTCTGGCGGTGATCGTGGGCATCATATCCGTTCAGATCATTAAAAGAAAGAACATGAAAGATGCTGAAGGAAATCCAATATCTATTCCTCCGAAAGATGCATCTCAAGTAACCAGATACATCGTTGGTGGATCCATATTTGGATTAGGCTGGGCGCTTTTGGGAGCTTGCCCCGGCCCAATGTTTGCCCTGCTTGGAAGTGGATTAACGATTATGGCAATCCCGATTTTCGCAGCACTTGCAGGTACATACACGTACGGTTTACTTCGCGACAAGCTTCCTCATTAACAACGAATATTTATTAACAAAACAACTAATAGGAGAAATCTTATGTATTTCAAACAGTTCTTTGACGAAAAGTTGGCACAATATGCCTACATGGTAGGCTGCCAGGCCAATGGAACAGCAGTAATCATCGACCCGATGCGAGACATCGATCAGTACATTGATCACGCCGCAAAACAGAATCTTACCATTGTAGCTGCAGCCGATACCCACATTCATGCAGACTACATTTCGGGTTTGCGAGAGTTTGCCGAACGTGGCGTAAAAGTATACGCGTCTGATGAAGGTGATAAAGACTGGAAGTATGAATGGCTGAAAAACAGTGATTACGACTATGAATTTCTTACAGATGGTGATGAATTTTCCATTGGGAATATCACCATCAAAGCCTGGCACACACCCGGCCATACACCGGAGCATCTGAGCTATTTCATCACGGATGGTGCAGCTGCAGATGAGCCAATGGGAGTCGCAACCGGTGATTTTGTGTTTGTTGGCGATGTAGGCCGCCCCGATCTGCTGGAATCTGCAGCAGGCCTGGAAAATGTAATGGAACCGTCTGCACGAACTCTTTTCGGTACCGTAGAGAAGTTTAAAGAGCTTCCCGGTTACATGCAGGTATGGCCTGGACACGGTGCAGGAAGCGCATGCGGAAAAGCCCTGGGTGCCATCCCGGAAACCACTGTAGGGTATGAGCTGAAATTTAATAATTCACTAAAATCAGCCACCTCAGAAGACAACTTTGTGAATTTTATTCTGGAAGGTCAGCCGGAGCCGCCTCTCTATTTTGCCCGCATGAAGCGCGATAACAAAATTGGACCTGCCCTGATTGGCGGACTTCCACAACCAAAACGGCTCACTCTTAATGAGCTGAGAGAACTGAACAAGAAAGAAGGAGTTCTTCTGGATACCCGGGAGAAGGAAGACTTTGCAGCCGGACATCTTCCGGGCTCTTTACTGTCTCCGCTGAACAAGCAGTTCAATACGGTTGCAGGATCGTACATTACTGAAGACGACCGGATCTACTTAATAGTTAGTGAACATCAGCTAACAGAGGCCGTTAGAGATCTTTATAGAATAGGACTGGACAACGTGGTTGGCTACGCAACACCAAGAGATATTCTAATGTACAAGGATCAGGGTGGCGATATAGAGAAACTGGAATTGGCAACGTTTGAGGACGTTGAAGACCTAAACAGTGATGAGCTCGTGGTTGATGTACGGAAATCATCTGAATATGAGGAATCTCATGTTGAAGGTGCCGTAAACTTCGCACACACGAGACTACTGCCAAATAAAGAGAATATCCCTGGTGATAAAAAACTTTATTTGCACTGCATGACAGGCGGACGTTCTGCAGTGGCTTCAGCATTCCTGAAGAGCAAAGGTTTCGATGTTACTCTCATCGATGATGACTTTGAGAAATACATGAGCAAAGTTAAAGCATAAACAAGAGATCAGAAAAACGGCCGGCAACAAAAATTGCCGGCCGTTTTTAATCAGTGGATAACCTAAAAAAACATATCGCACGTCTCCTGCCCATAACAGATACCCTGAGCCGATATAATAAGAGCATGTTTAAGGGAGATTTAAACGCCGGAGTTACTGTCGGTATTATGCTTATTCCACAGGGAATGGCGTATGCAGTTTTGGCGGGATTACCGCCGGTGTACGGACTTTACGCTTCGATTGTTCCTTTGGTTATTTACGCACTTCTGGGCACGTCACGCCAGCTTGCAGTTGGCCCCGTAGCGATGGTTTCTCTTCTTGTTGTGGCGGGTGTCGGAGATTTTTCCGAAGTGGGAAGCGCCCGATTCATCCAGTTAGCCATTTTAACTGCGCTGGGTGTTGGCATAGTTCAGTTTTTAATGGGGGTGTTCCGAATGGGGTTCCTGGTAAATTTCCTTTCGCATCCTGTGTTGAGCGGTTTTACATCCGCAGCAGCACTGATCATCGGCGCCAGTCAGATCAAAAATCTAAGCGGGCTGGATCTGCCAAGGACAAACCGGGTAGAGGAGATTGTAATCGAAACCGCCAGACGGATCACGGAAATTGACCCTGCCACGGCAGCTATCGGCATTGGATCCATCGCCGCGATCATCCTGATAAGACGTTGGAAACGAACATTTCCATCAGCTTTGATTGTCGTTGCAGCCGGAACAATTATAACGGCGTTGTTTGGCTTACATCAGCAGGGTGTTTCTATCGTGGGAGATATTCCTCAAGGGCTGCCCTCTTTCAGTCTTGAATATTTAAATCTCTCTGATGCAAGGGTTCTGATCCCTGTGGTTTTGATTATATCGCTGGTCAGCTACATGGAGTCCATTGCGGTTGCAAAAGCTATTGCCAATAAACACGGCTACAAAGTGGACGCCAATAAAGAGCTCATTGCTTTGGGAGCAGCCAATATCGGTGGGTCATTCTTCCAGGCGTACCCCACAACCGGGGGATTTTCCAGGACAGCGGTAAATAACCAGTCCGGAGCAAATTCAACGATCGCAACCATCATCAGCGCGTCTATAGTAGCCCTAACCGTACTCTTTTTAACACCTCTCTTTTACTACCTGCCCAATGCGGTGCTGGCCGCAATCATCATGGTGGCTGTTGCCGGCCTTTTCGACCTGGCCGAGATGAAATACCTTTGGAAAACGGATAAAAAGGATCTTGCCATGCTGCTTGTCACGTTTGTGGCAACTCTCGCTTTGGGAATTGAAGAGGGGATTGCCGTAGGTGTTGTGCTTTCCCTGGTATTGGTGATCTACAGCAGTACCAAGCCTCACAGCGCGGAGCTTGGTCAGCTGGGCGATACCAAAAATTACAGGAACATAAACCGCTACACCGAAGCAGACGTGGAAAAGGATATCCTGATTTACCGTTATGATTCATCTCTCTATTTCGCCAATGTTGAACATTTTCAGGATACACTCTACGCAAGGATGGATCAGCATGGTGAGGGACTGAAGCTGGTTATCCTGGATGCTTCAGCTATCAGTTCCGTCGATTCAACGGGAGTTCATAAGCTGACAGAAATCATAGAGGATCTGAAAGAGAAGGAGATCGCATTTTTCATTGCCGGCGCTATTGGCCCCCTCAGAGATAAACTCAAACAATCCGGTATTCAGGAGGCCATGGGTGATGAAAATTTCTTTTTCGATGTATCGGATGCGGTTAAGTATTACAGAGAGAGACCTGAAGAGGTGAAGAGAACCTTTTCTCCAACCCAGACCAATGTATAAAAACGTTTGTATTTAGAATGAATTTACAACCCGTAATAAAAGATATAGAAATACTAAAGGATTATTGAGCTATGGAAACAGAGATTCTTATAGTGTTGACCATCATGGCATTTACCATCTTCATGCTGGTCACAGAAATTGTTCGCATTGACGTGACAGCTATCATCACAATGCTTGCCCTGAGCTGGACAGGCATTTTAACAACGGATGAAGCATTGTCAGGGTTTTCAAGTAATGCGGTGGTAGCGATGATAGCCGTGATGATTTTGGGTGAGGGAATCGCCAAAACCGGTATGATGTCGCGATTTTCCAAATGGCTTCTGAAACGCGTGGGCCGGAAAAAATCATCTGTGCTGGGTTCTCTTTCACTCTCGGTAGGTGTTCTTTCAGGAGTAATCCAGAACATCGGTGCGGCCGCACTGTTTCTTCCCAGCATTATCGATATTGCACGAAGGATTAAGATATCTGCATCTGTACTGATCATGCCGATAGGTTTTGCAGCAATTATTGGCGGCACACTTACCATGGTGGGTTCCGGTCATTTGATTCTGACAAACGACCTGCTCGAAAGCGCCAACCTGGAGCCATATGGCCTGTTTGCCGTCACGCCGGTGGGTATTGCTCTCCTTCTTGCGGCTATCATTTTCTTTGTGCTGCTTGGAAAATATTTTCTCCCACAAGACAGCTCAGGCGGCGATGTTGGAATGACCGAACAGGAAAAAATCGTGGAGGCGTTTAGTCTCAATAAGGATATTCGCTACTTCAGGGCAGATAGCAACAGTTCAGCTATCGGTAAAACAGTAGAGCAAACCGGCATCTGGAACGATTACGGCATTAATATTCTGGCGCTAAACGATTCCGAAAACAGGGATACAAAATATGCTCCCTGGAGGGAAACAGAGATCAAAGAGGGAGACGTTATGGCTCTCTATGGTGATACTGAAGAGCTGAATCGATATGTGTCGGATAAGAATCTGACTGAAACAATAGATGACCAGATATTCGAAGGAATTGATGACCCGGAAGAGTCCGGTTTTGTCGAAGTTATTGTTCCTCCCAGATCTGATTTAGTTGGCCAGACGATCCGGGAATTTTCAATGAGAAAACGGTACGCTGTAGAGCCTGTTATGCTGTTCAGCGAAGGGGAAAAAGTAACCGGAGATTTTTCAGATCATAAAATTAAGACGGGCGATACATTCATTATTTACGGGCCCTGGAGCAATATTAAAGATCTTCAGAGTACGGATCCTTTTGTAGTAGCTACTTCCATATCAGTGGAATCGAAAGACCGCTCTAAAACCTGGCAGGCAGCCGGCAGTTTTTTACTGGCCATTGTGCTGGCAATGTCCGGTTTCTCAATCTCCATTTCGTTTTTAACCGGTGCCCTTGTAATGGTATTAACCAAGGTGATGAGTATCCAGGAAGCATATAAGTCTGTTGAGTGGAAAGTTGTGTTCCTGCTGGTTGGCCTGATTCCGCTGGGCGCTGCTATGCAGAACAGCGGCACAGCTGAGTTCCTGGCGGGAAATGTAATGAGCGTTATCGAAGGGAGCCATCTGCTGATACTCCTGTTTACGGTAGGCATTCTGTCAACCGGATTTTCCCTGGTGATGTCGAATGTGGGCGCAGTTGTTGTGCTGGCACCGCTCGTGGTGGGAATCGGAACCCTTGCAGGTGTTGATCCGCGGCCATTGGTTCTTCTTGCCGCAGTGAATGCAGGTAACTCATTTGTACTGCCCACGCACCAGGTAAACGCCCTGATGATGTCGGCCGGAGGTTATAAGACCAAAGATTATTTTAAAGCTGGTGGCGGTATGACAATTGTGTTTCTGGTTGTGTCGGTCATGTTCTTTTACTACACCTTCTTTTGAAATCAGAATTGAATCAAGCTGGTAGCTGAAATTCATTGTCAGCCTGCAGATTAAAAAATAGCCCTTTTTAAAAGGCCTTAATTTCCCGGCAAGGGAACAATACAAAACTGTATTGATTTTGTTCAGCTCCGGTTTATTGAACTCATTTATTAGTGCGCTGATAATCCGGCTGAGATTAACCGGCACATCAGCAAAAATTGATCTGTATGGACATCGGTCAAATTAAGCTCGGTTTAAAAGAGAGCTGGAAACAGTTCTCCATACTGGTACTCATCAATGCGTTTGTGGGGGGTATGATGGGCCTTGAGCGTACCATTCTTCCTGAGATTGCTGATGATGAATTCGGGATCGCTTCAGCGATCTTTTCATTTATCGTGGTATTCGGGATCACCACGGCGCTGGCAAACTATTTTGCAGGACGTTTTGCCCAGCAATACGGCCGCAAAAACATGCGGATTGCCGGCCTTTTTGACCTCTATTTGGCTATTACAGCCACAGGCGTAATAACTCTTTTGTCCGGTTTATATATTGCGGCACGGATGGATACGTTACAATCACCTAAAGTGAATTACTAATATGAAACCGTAATTTGTTGGACAATTATGAGATTTTTAAGGCGAGTCCCTCTTTTGAACAGGGGCTCATTTCTTGCACACCAAAAGTCAGGGATTTAAACCATTAATGATTGAAACTCAAATTCACCTATGAAATCAATGACCATCACATTTATAATACTAATAATCACGGCTTTTTTAGCCTTCAACTTTTTTTCAAAATCAAATCAACCTATGGAACAAACAATTGACATCACACCATCCGAATTTAAAGAAATGGCCCAGGATAACCCCGGTGTCGTCATTGATGTACGAACGGACCAGGAGTACCAAAGCGGCCATTTAGCGCTGGCCAGTTATCAGTACGACTTTACGAACGGTGAGTTCGAAAGACACCTTGACACACTCGGTAAGGATAAAACCTACTATCTCTACTGCCGCACCGGGAACCGAAGCGGTCAGGCTGCCCGATTGATGAAAAAGAACGGGTTTGAAAATGTATATAATGTTGGCGGTTTTGAAGAACTCGCTGACGAAGGGTTTGAAACCAGGTAACCCTACTGTAAGTTGGCGGGTAAAACTCACCCTGAAACAATACAGGGCTATAATTTGTTCTAAGACATGGGATAAGTAGCAATAATTTTAATTACAAATAAATTATTATGCCATTAATAAATAGAAATGATCTGAAATATGATTACACATGGTCTACTTCACCATCCAGCAATCCAAGAACCGGAGTGACGGAAACAGATTCGCAAAGCAGTGTTTTTAAGAGCGACCACGGTGATGAGGTACTTTCACTCTTAAACGAATACGCCGAAAAATATCAGATCGAATCCAAGAAAGAGGCAATCAAACTTGAAAAGAGAATCAAGGAAGAAATTGGGCAAAAAGAGATGACAAGAAGTGAAGTTATGGATTGGCTTCAAAATAATTCCTGAGCCCGCTTTGTGCAGACGAGAGCCCCGGCTGACAATTGGCCCGAAGGGATTACTTTGTGGGTTTATCGTCTGGTCGGTTTAGGCCAATTGGTTTGGTTGAAGGATCTCCATGATCCGGGTTTCGAGCCACACTGACTCGTCAGCCCACCTTTTGAAGGACTCCTTCGAAGCAAAAACAGTGTGCAGACGAGTTTCAGCCCAAAGCCTGTTCCAAATCTTCAATCAGGTCTTCGGGGTGTTCCAGGCCCACACTCATCCGGATAAGGTTATCAGGAGAAACAGACCCCTGGCCCTCACTGCTGCCACGATGCTCCCATGTACTCTCTACGCCACCCAGGCTGGTGGCTCGTTTAATAAGCTGTGAACGCCCCACAACTTCAATAGACTCTTCAAGATCACCATCCAGAAAAAAGCTGATCATCCCGCCAAACCCCTGCATCTGCCCTTTGGCAATATCATGTTGAGGATGTGATTTGAGACCGGGGTAATAGACCTTCTCGATCTTTGGATGGCTTTC
Organism: Balneolaceae bacterium; assembly: GCA_041686215.1. Classification (GTDB taxonomy): domain Bacteria; phylum Bacteroidota; class Rhodothermia; order Balneolales; family Balneolaceae; genus SW132. The sequence goes on from JAWLEH010000045.1 coordinate 7,740, forward strand.
CAGGAATTGAGCCACTTCAAGAGCATGCTCGTTGTGGCCATTCATCCGGTAAGCAAGTGTTCGGGTGCTGCGGCTTAGCATCCAGCAATCCTGTGGTGATGGTACCGCACCTCCCATACGCTGGGTCATGCGAATCTGTTCGAAAAAAGAGTCAGACGTTTTGGAAACAACCGCGCCGCCCAGCAGATCACTATGACCGCCAAAATATTTGGATGTAGAATGCAAAACCAGGTCAGCCCCGAGCTCCAGTGGCCGCTGATTGACGGGCGTTGGCCAGGTGTTGTCCACAACCATCCGAATACCTTTCTCTTTTGCAATCTCAGCAGTTGCTCGAATATCGGTAACCTGCATCAGCGGATTTGAAGGTGTCTCCACCCAGATAATTTTTGTCGATGGCTTAATACTCTTTTTAACTACATCCGGATCCTTCATCAGGATAAAATCCACATCAAGCCCCCACCGAATCATGATATTATTGACCATTTTCCGGTTCCCGGCATATACGTCTTCTGGAATCAGTAAATGATCACCGGGTTTCAGAGATTGCAAAATAGCTGTGGCGGCCGCTATGCCTGATGAAAAAGCCGCAGAAACCTCGCCTCCTTCAAGTGCCGCAACAAGTGTTTCGAGCTGACTTCGATTGGGGTTATCAAGACGGGTGTAGTGCAGATCATCCGGATTCCGGCCTTTTTCATCAATTTCAAAAATAGTACTTGGAGAAATTGGGGGTACAATTGAGCTGGACGGATTGCCGGTATCCAGACCTGTATGAATGGCTTTGGTTTCGAACCGCATATTGGTAAAAATTAAGCAATTAGGATTTACAAAAGACTTGTAAACATACAGCGAAATAAGCTGACTATAAATCTAAATTTGAGTCAATTAGAAGTAGTTTGTATTTGTAACCACAGAAACTGTAAGAAGGGGCTTTTCCAGCGTAAATTGATTTACTGTCAGATGCTAAAATCCGTTCAAAATCGTAAACAGTTTCCACCATCAAACAGGGCTTCTGATAGGTTCATATCTCCACACTGGAAGAATGGGAACCGGCCGATTAGTTGAACCTCAAATACAAACCGCTAATTAAGCCGCTGCTTCTCCTAATTTTTTCTCAATTATCTGTTTCAGCTGCGGAGTTCGCACAACCCCGGATTGCTGCCACAGAATCCGGCCGTTTTTAAACAAGATGAGCGTTGGCACTCCCCTCACCTGGTATTTTATGGCCGCATCGGCATTCTTTTCGGCATCAATTTTCAGGATATTGATGGAATCTCCCATCTCTTTTTTCAGATCCTTCAGGATGGGCGTCATCATCTTACAGGGACCGCACCAGTCTGCATAAAAATCTACCAAAACCGGGATATCTCCTTTTATGATTTCGCTAAAGCTTTTCTTTTTCACATTCGTATTCATAATTCAATGACCTTTTGTTATCTGTTTCTATAGTCGCAACAAAAACAGTGCCACCCGGCCGTTCTGTCAGGCGGTCATGCCACCATCTACAGAATAAACCGATCCGGTTATAAACGAGCTCTCATCAGATGCCAAAAAAAGCGCCAGGTTTGCAATATCACTGTTATCAGCATATCGCTTCAACGGAATGCTCTGCTCAAACCCTTTTTTTGCCTCTTTGGCTGCCCCGGGTGCAAAGCCTTCTTCCAGCGATCGCATCATTCGATTATCTACCGGCGATGGATGAATGGAATTGACCCGAATACCGTGTTCAGCTCCTTCCAGAGCCGCTACCTTCATGGATCCTATAACCGCATGCTTGCTGGTCACATACGCCATCACATTTGGTGTGCCCTGTAATCCGGCTACGGATGAATTGATGATCACACTGCCGCCATTCTCTTTCATATGCGGAAATGCATGCTTCAATCCCAGCCACACGCCTTTTACGTTTACGGCCAAAACTTTATCGTACATCTCTTCGGGGTATTCGGTAAGTGGCTTGACAACTCCTTCGATACCGGCATTCAGAAAAAGCACATCAATGCGTCCAAACTCCTTGATCGCCTTCCGGGTATATGCTTCAACCTGGTTATTTTTGGAAACGTCTGCCGCGAAATACTTCACGTTATCCGACTCCAGTGATTTGGCCGCGTCTTTTAGCTGATCATCATCCAGATCAACCAGTAAAATTCCACCGGATCCCTCTTCCAGATACCGTTTGGCTGTTTCAAGACCAATACCTCCGGCACCACCTGTAATTACAGCTACCTTGCCTTTAAGTCTCATGTCTCCTCCTGTTTAATTTTTTGGTTATTTACTTAAAAGACCTTTTTAGTGCGATCTTTTTGTGGATACCGGTAATGGTAAATAAATCATTTAACTTAACAGATTTTTATGCGGACGTACTGTTATAACCGGTTTTTTGACATACTGTGCAACTTTTTCAGCTGTTGAGCCAAGGATAAGGTGTGCAAAACCGCTATGTCCGTGTGTAGCCATCACAACAAGATCGGCATGATCCGTGGTGTATGACTCAATCTCATAGTGGGCAGAAATACCTTTTTCCACTTTGGTTTCCAGTGGAATAACCCGGCTTCCGTCTGATTCAGTGATCGTTACTTCGTCCTCAAAAGATACACCGGTTCTGCGAACATGAATCGTCTCAATGCCCTGATCATCAAGGAACTGGTTCAGCCGGCTAATAATTTCTTCATAAACCGCCAATATCTCATCACTGCTGGGTTTCGGTATATTGCCAAGCACGGAATTCCCATAAAGCTCCAAAATCTGTAAAAGCGTTAGTTTAGCATTGAATATATCTGCAAGGGCCACCGACATCGGGAACGCCGTAAAGGAAAGCGGGGATCCATCTGTGGTCATCACAATATTTTTTACATCGTGCTCATTAAGCCTTCCTTCAATAGAAAATACGGGGACTTTTGCCTTTCTGACCACCTTTTCGGTAGTGCTGCCACGCATCATCTTAGATTCATCTTTTCCTTTGGCACCGATCACAATCAGGTCATAATTGTGTTTAGAGGCGTACTCCGCTATGGTTTCCGAAGGTTTTCGGTCGATGATTACTTTAAAATCACCTTTCGTTTCTTCTTTGAAATACTGACTCATTGCTTTTTCAAGCTGATGCTCAGCCTCTTCAAACACTTTAGGGTAAACATCTTTATTCAGGTCAATCGGGGTTCCCAGCCGCTTAGCACTTTCTGCGAGGTATTTGATAGTTGGGACAACGTGAAGCAAATCTACTTTTCCTCCCAGCGTATCAGCAATTTTTTGAGCCGCTGCATATGCACTTTCCGCGCCTTTTGAGAAGTCTGTCGGTACCAAAATTTTATTAAAGCGAATCATAGCTACCCCCGTTTTCTGTTGATTTTATTGTATGCTTAAAGATACATTATAATTATGAAAATCATGTGTAAATCATTGTTTCGCAGATGCTTTAGCCTATGTCTTTCTAAGATAAGCAATAAATAAAATCATCATAAGACCTCCTCCCATACCAAATACCCCGCCTGTCACATTTACATTGCCCCGGTCTTCACCTGGAATAAATGGTTTTGTGGTGAGTAATTTTCGTGAGACTGTTTCCACCTCTACTCTCTTCATGGAGTCGAATGCTGCCCCAGAATTTTGGATTCGGCTTATACGCTTATATTCTGGCAAATTAGGGGGTTCCTCTCGATTCAATATTTCCTGCACAACCGGGTCGTTATACTCCAGCACCTCCTCCGACCTGACCGATTCCTGGAATTCCCGATCCTGCCAAGGCCAGATCACATAAAGTGACCCGACCAGAAAACCGATCAAGACAAGCAGCGTGGTTGCGTGATAGTGATTCAGCAGCCAGGAGAGTACCCGCGAAAAAAGAATGATCCCTACAGCTGCACCCAGAAAAAAAGGAACCAGATTCACAAGCCCAGAGATGGTATCCACGGTTCCAAGGTTCCCGACCTGGGTGAGGATATACTCATATTTTCGAAGAATCAGCAGCAGGTACGACCCTGATATTCCCGGCAGAATCATTGCGCATATCGCAATAGAACCGCTTAGCATCACAAACCAGAAGGATTCAGGTGTATCTGTTGGGACCAGGGTTACAATCCAGAAACCGAACAAAGCACCGGCCACCAGGGGAAAAATATTAGCCCATCTTCTGTTTTCAGGTGATATTTCTACCAGCAGAAGTACAATCGAACCTACGATCAACCCAAAAAAGAGACCATACACGATCTCAGGGTGTGTAAACATGTAGATCTGCAGAGGTACAATTTTGGTGAAAAAGAACACTGCGCCGATAATCCCAGAAAATAGCAAAAACAAAAACTTCCAGTGGAAATATTCAACAACCCGGCCAAATTTCAACTTCAACACATTTAACAGTACATGTTGATCTGCACTCTTGATGGCATGAATTAGGCGGTCGTAAATACCGGTGATTAACGCCATTGTTCCGCCGCTCACCCCTGGAACAATATCAGCTGACCCCATCAGAAATCCTTTGATAATCAGGTAGGGAGATTCCTTCCAGGAGGTTTTATCAGGATTATTTATCGTCTTTTTGTTGTCTTTGTTCAAATTGTCCACGTTGTTTTTTTTAAAACCCAAAGGTCTACTTTTTTATTCCAGACGGTCTCTGGTGTAATGCTTCATAGCCATCATAAATGCAACAGTGCTTCCTGCACTGCAAACGGCTATCAAACTGAAAACCGCCTTTGAGGGGCCGTAGCTATCTGTAAAAACTGAGTCCATCAGCCAGCCGGCCAGTGGCGGACCAAGACCGAATCCCGCAACGCTAATCACAAACAGGTAGAGTCCGCCGGCCAGGGCACGGTTTTCATCCGGCACAAGATACTGCAAAATAGCCGCAGCTACACCATTGTAGGAAGATGAAAACAACACCCCGATTCCCATCAGGGTAAATGCTGTCCGTCCGTCCTCATGAAACATTCCAATAGCGTAGAACGGCAGCCCGCAGAGGGCGGCGATGATTCCCACCCAAAATCGACGTTCGGGATGTTTTCGCCCGATAAAATCAGCAAACTTCCCGGCGGCGATTACGGAACCGCCAACTCCAAACAGAAACCAGCCGAAGTGCGGAGTCAGGTCAGGTCGCTGAAAAACATCGTTGAGAATGGTCCCCATAAAAGCAAGAATTGTATAGCCTGTGCAGGCCAGCATGGCAAAACCTGCCAGATGATATTGAATGGTCCTCTTTTTCAAAAGGTCTGACAGATCGTAAAGTAATTTGTTACCGGATGCGGATCGAACAAGAGTACGGTCGGGATCGGGTACAAGCCACAACACAAACGGTACCAGCAGCAAACCGGGAATACCAACAGCAATCAGTGATGTCTGCCAGTTGTAATTCGCTGCAATTGTTCCCCCGCCCAGGAATGAAAGCCCGATCCCCAGGAAAATACCGCTGGCATAAAATGAGAAGATTGTGGCTCTTTTTCTTGGTGAAAAGAGTTCGGCAAGCAGCGAGTAAACAGCCGGGCTCAGCATCGACTGGCTAACGCCAACCAGCATTCGTGCCACAATAAGCATGGTGAATGATGTCGCAAAGCCGCTCAGTAAAGTCATCAGACTCCAAACCATCAGCCCTGCAGCAATCATCCAGCGGCGGGAAACACGATCTGCCAGGCGCCCCATTGGTATTCCGGCCAGAGCGTAGATGAACGAAAATGCAGTGCCGTATAACAGCCCCACCTGGAGGTTTCCAAGCTGAAAGGCCTCTCTGATATCCACACCAAGCACGGCTACAATCTGCCGCGTGAAAAAGCTGTTCAAATACACCAGTGTCAGGATAAAAAGAGCACTGTAGATCGCAATTTTTTTCATGGCTCAATGATATGAAAAAATGAATTCGATATCGCCCGATTCTATTTTCAAACGAAATTTCAGTGAATTACCTTTACATATTGTTTCATGGCAATCACAGATTGTACCCGACATAAAAAACCGACACAAATTTATGGCAAAAAAAAGCCTGCCCCGGAAAACAAAAAACCAGAAAGAACGGGCAAACACCTTACTTAATGAACTTTATGAGCATTACCCGAATCCACACTGTGAACTGAATCACAGGAATCCTTTTGAACTGCTGATTGCCACCATCTTAAGTGCACAGTGCACCGATGTAAGGGTCAACAAGGTAACTCCCGCCCTGTTTGAGGCCTATCCCACACCCGAAGCTATGGCTGATGCACCGCTGGAAAATCTTGAGGAGTTGGTTCGTACAACAGGATTTTACCGAAATAAAGCCAAATCACTGAAGGAGGCATCGCAAACGATTGTGGAAGATTTTGGCGGAGAGGTGCCGGATTCAATGAAAGAACTGCTGACACTACGTGGTGCAGCTCGCAAAACGGCAAACGTTGTACTCGGAAATGCATTCAACAAAAATGTCGGCGTTGTGGTTGATACACATGTGAAACGTCTTTCGAATCGATTTGGCCTTACCCGCGAGAAGAAAAACACAGGTAAAATTGAAAAGCATCTTATGGCTTTGTTCCCTCAGGAAAGCTGGACTGATCTATCCCATTTGTTAATTCATCACGGCAGAAATGCCTGTAAAGCCCGGATTTCTGAACCGCCCGACCATCCTATCTGCATCAAATATGGAAAAAAATGTGAATGCTGGAAAATGAGAGGACAAAAAGATTGAGTACACTCTTTGATTCTTACACCGCCCCGATTCCCCCGGTAAGAAGAGATGTTCAAATCATTCCGGTTGAGGACCCCGGCCGTGAACTACTGCTCTTTTTTGATTCCATGAAATACGTAAAGCCCGGGTTTGCACTCAACCGGAGTGTAGAACCCGCTCTTTCCCTGCTCGACGGGAGAAGATCTTTGAATGAGATTAAACCATTTTTTGGAAACGGAACAGAGGAGAAGCAGATTCTTGAGTTTATTCAAATGCTCGATGAACAACTTTTGCTTGAAAGCAGCTATTTCTATGATGAGACTGAGAAAGTTGAGCAGCAGTTTGAAACCTTAACGGTAAGAGAACCGGCACTGGCCGGTTCCAGCTACCCCGAAACCCCGGCCGAACTTGCCGCCTTTGTTGACAATATTCTTACGGATGCTCAAAGTAAAGAAACCCCTATTGACGACACTGTAACTAAGGCGCTCTATGCCCCGCACATTGATCTTCGCGTTGGTGACAATGAATATGGCCAGGCGTTTTCTACACTAAAAGAATTAAAGCCGCGGCGGATCGTCATCCTGGCCACATCGCACTACAGCGGATACTACCCGAAAATGTACAACGGCACCCCATTTATCGGGTCAGAGAAGTCCTACAAGCTTCCGGGAAGAATACTGCATCCCGATCGTGAGGCACTGAATCTGCTTTCTGAGAATGGTAAAGCATCAGGTTTTACCACTCACGACCGTGCACACAGAGTTGAGCACAGCATTGAAACCCATTTATTGTTTGCCAGCCAGATTTGGAAACATAATTTCAACATTGTACCCATACTTGTGGGAAGCCTGGACGAACTATTTTATAAGCAAAATGGGGATTCCGGAAATAAGCTTAATCTATTTACGCAGCAGCTTCGGGAACTGGATTCTGACAATACATTCTTCCTCATCAGTGGTGACCTCTCTCATGTAGGACAAAAGTTCGGGGATTCAGATCCGGCCCGGCTGATGCGGCCTGATGTGGAAGCCTTCGACCTTGAGTTTATAAATAGTGCGGTTGAAAATAACTCCGACCGGATGTTCCAACATGTTGCCCGAAAATATGACCCGTATAGAATTTGTGGCTTTCCGCCTCTTTACACATTTCTGAAGGCGTTTCCGGAATTAAAAGGGCAAAGAATCAACTACCAGTGGTGGGATGAATCTGAACGCGAAAGTGCTGTGTCATTCGGGTCGATTGCGTACAGTGATTAACTTCCCGGCCTGCCGGAAATTAGTTCGTAACCTAAGTTCGATTTAAAAATAATGGTAGCAGTCCAGAAAGGGCGTCATCTCGCACATATTGCGTGACCTACTGTCTTTATCAAAGGCAGGGGATGCCAAGCCAGGGCATGTCATGACATAATTGTTGATGAATTAACGTAATTAACGCCCTTTTTGGACTGCTCTTGGTAGTATTTGACAAATTTAAGAATCGAACTCAGGTTCTTACGTTAATTGAGTCTTGACACTCACAACTTCCCGAACATACTTCTTAACTTTAGGGCCCATACCCGCCAAATAGCTTCACGAACAATTGATTTGGACATTTTTGACACTCCCTCTTCGCGTTCTCTGAAAATTATGGAGATTTCTTTTAGCTTAAATCCTGCCCTCCAGGCCCTGTAATGAATCTCGATCTGAAATGCATACCCGTTGGAGCGGATTTTGTCCAGATTAATCTTATTCAGCACGCGCCGATGAATACACTTGAAACCCGCAGTAGTATCTTTAACAGGTAAACCGGTAATTGAACGGGCATAAAAATTAGCCGCAAAAGAAAGTATCAGCCGGCTCAGCGGCCAGTTGACAATACTTATGCCATCAGAATATCTCGACCCAATAACCAGGTCAGCTTCACCGTTTTCCACGGCGTTCACCAGCCTCGGTAAATCCTTTGGATTATGAGAAAAATCGGCATCCATCTCGCAGATGTAATCATAATCATGTTCCAGTGCATACCGGAATCCTGCAACATAGGCCGTGCCGAGCCCCTGTTTGCCTTCCCGCTCAATTATATGGATTCGGCCCGGATTCTCTATACGAAGTTCTTTCACGATTGAAGCCGTCCCGTCCGGCGATCCGTCATCCACAATCAATACATCAATTTCTTTTTCAAGTGATAACACCTTCCCGATGATCTTGCCAATATTATTGGCTTCGTTGTAAGTGGGTATAATTACGATTGCTGAGCTCATCACTTTGCCTATTGACCCTTTGCCCTTATTACAGAAATTAAGGTGTTAATCAGGATCTTAAAATCCATCCGCAGCGACATATTTTCTACGTAGAACAGGTCGTATTTCGTTTTTTCTTTTACGTCATCCAGCGAACTGTCATATTTCCATTTCACCTGAGCCCAACCTGTAATACCAGGGCGAACCCGCAATCTTCGTGTATACATTGGAATTTCATTCTTAAATTTTTCGACAAAAAAGGGACGTTCCGGCCGGGGGCCAACAAGGCTCATTTCACCTTTGAGCACGTTGTAAAACTGGGGAATCTCATCAAGACGGGTTTTTCGAAGCCAGGCACCTACGGTAGTAACTCTTGGGTCATTTTCTGCCGCCCATGTTGGCCCGGTTTCAACCTCGGCATCAATATACATCGTTCGAAATTTATACATCGTAAATTCCCGCCCGTTTTTTCCCACTCGCTTTTGAGTGTAGATTGCAGGGCCGGGTGAGTTTTTTTTGATGATAATTGAGATCACCCCAATCACCGGCAGCATTACCACCAAAACTGCAGTCGAAATAAGTATATCCAACAGTCGCTTAACCATCTTTTCCCAGAAAGGCATCAGGTCCGGTGATATTTCAATCAGCGGGAGCCCGAAAATCTGGTTGGTTTTATTCAGTCCGCTTACAAGCTGGTAAAAATCGGGGAGCAACTTAAGCGTGACTTCAGGATTGTTCACGCGGCTTAATATTTTGATGAGATCTTCCCGCTTTTCCGGCTCCAGGGCAACAATTAAATCCTGGATTTCCATCTTGTTTACAATCTGATCAATATCCTCCAGTGAGCCCATCACATCATCTGTATCCACTTCCATTTGATGGCCGTTTCGTCCATTTGGCACATAAACAAAACCTACCACCTGCATACCAAGCGCCCTGTTTCGATTCAAATCATCATATGCTGAAACTGCATTTTTGCCTGTGCCAATGATCAGGGCCCTGTGGAGTCCTTTCCCGCGAAGTGCGTAAAATCGCTGAATGCTGCGGATCACAAAGCGGTTTAAGGTTATCAACCCGCCCACAAGAAGCAGATAGACAGATACGCTTCCAAGCGTATCAACCATTTGAAAGTCGGGTTCCAGGGTGGTGTAAAAATAGAGGATCAGGGTACCGATTATTCCGGCTTTCACAACTTTCAGGAATTCATCAAATCGTGAAATCAGGTAGAGCTTTTTATAGAGTCCCATCAATGAAAGCACAAACAGCCAATACCCCGTATGGATAGCTCCGAGATAAAACAATGATATGCTTTCCCGGTCAGCTATACTTTCAGATAATTCTGGCTTCAGCACTGTAAACAGGTACCATGCCATACAGAGCATCAGTCCGTCAAGGAGGGCTGTAAAAAGGGTTTCCCGATTTCGATTTATAGCAGGCAAAGGGTTATCTTCTGTTCTTAATTAATCGACTGATTTTCATCAGCTTGTCAATATAAAAGGTAAAATTGGGATTAAACACCGAAATTCTTGTTCAAATTAGAGAAAAGTTCTTCATCAACAAAAGCACGGGCCGGCACACTTCAAACCGATCACGGTCAAATTAAAACCCCCATCTTTATGCCGGTGGGCACACAGGCCAGTGTAAAGGCCGTCAGCCAGGGTGATCTTATTGAGCAGGTGAAGGCGCAAATTATCCTGGGTAATACCTATCACCTGTATCTGCGCCCTGGCAATGAGATCATGAAAAATGCCGGCGGGCTGCATGCGTTCATGAACTGGAACCGTCCGATTTTAACAGACTCAGGCGGATACCAAATCTTTTCTCTTTCAGACAATCGTGAATTAGCTGAGGAAGGAGCAACTTTCAAGAGTCACCTGGATGGTTCCTCTCACCTTTTTACACCCGAAAATGTGGTAGAAACACAGCGGATACTCGGCTCCGATATTATGATGATCCTGGATGAATGCCCGCCTTACCCGGCAGAACGATCATATGTGGAAAACTCTATGGGGCTTACCCATCGCTGGGCCAAACGCGGCCGGGAAGCTTTTGAAAACAGTTCAGCACACTATGGCCATAAACAGGCCCAGTTTGGTATTGTTCAGGGAGGAACCTACAAGGATCTCAGGAAGCAGTCGACCGAAATGATGGCCTCTCTCGGTTTTGAAGGACTTGCAATTGGAGGGCTAAGTGTGGGAGAACCGAATGAACTGATGTATGAAATCACTGATTTTAATACCGATCATTTGCCTGAAGAAAAACCACGATACCTGATGGGCGTAGGAACTCCTGCCAATCTGCTGCAGTGTATTGCCCGCGGGGTGGATATGTTCGACTGCGTGATGCCCACCCGCAATGCCCGAAACGGTATGATCTTTACCCGGAACGGTAAAATAAACCTGAGAAATGCAAAATGGAAACATCACCACAAGCCACTTGATCCCGATTTTCCGAGTGACCTTTGCAGTAAATACAAGATGAGTTATCTGCACCATCTCTTTAGGGCAAATGAAATCTTTGCTCTAATGCTGGCCTCCAAACAAAACATCACGTTCTACCTCTGGCTGATGAATGAGGCAAGGGAAAGAATTCTGAACGGCACTTTCAACTCCTGGTATGGCCAGATGAGTGAGACGGTTGATCAGAAAATTTAGTGGCCGGCTGGCATTTCGTCTATTTGCTGCCCCGGTTACTCTGTTCTATGAATGATCCAATAATAGAATCCTCGCGAATCATCGCTTTAAGCAAAATATCCAGGTCAAGCCAAATTGAGTAGTTTTGCAGGTAGTGTAAATCAAACTGTTCGCGGTCTTTCTGGTTGCGAATCCTTTCTCGATTAATTTGGGCATACCCTGTGAGGCCGGTCTTATATCGCTTTGTCTCTTTTTGCTCCCCGATGTAGGGAGGTGCTCCCACAATGCTGATCCTTCCCCGTATTAAATGATAGCAAATCGTCAGACGATTCATCATTCTATTTGAAAAACTATCGTGGGGGAATAAGGTGAGTGACCGGTTTCTATTTCCATCAAAGACACTAACAGTATTTTTTGCTTTCTCTTTTTTAAAAATCGATACTATCATCAACGGCAACAAGAACACCGCACCGAAAATGCCAATTACCGTTTCAGTAGTTCGTTTAACAATACGTTGAACGGGATTAAAATAGGTGAGTTTTAAATTCACCACAGCAAGGTCATCAAGGTATTCGATATCTGCCTTCCCAAGCAAAAAATTCATTTGGTCGGGTATTACTTTAATCTCCACATCAACATCCCGTAGCTCCCTTATTGAAGATAAAAGCTCTTTATGGCTGACTGATTCCATCAGGAAAACCACGATATCAACCTGCAAAGTTCGTATCAGGCTTCTTAGCTGGTTAATTTCTCCCGCGTAGTCTGCACCCGGCTGCCTGATTAAACTATCTGAGATATTCTCCTGCCCTACCACTCCGGCAATTTCAACCTGCCAGCCTGCCTTTCCTTTCATTCTATTTACAATCTCACCGGTGCTCTCTCCTACTCCAACAAGCAGCAGGCGCACCGGACTCACTTTACCTCTTGAGAACCTGGTTGATTTGATACGATTAACCCTGCGGAACCGCATCAAACCAATCCATACAAAAGCTATCAGAAAAGAAGTTGCGAGTATAATTCTTGAAAATGCAAGATTCCTCAAAAAAAACGTTATCGCAACAAGCATTAAGAAACTGAAAAATACTGCTTTTAAACTCCCCACAATAGAAAGTTTATGCTCTTTTATAACACCAAACGTTTGTGCAAAAATCAGATAAAGACCGCTCCAGAGTACATTGAGCCACAAAAACCTTGGTTGAAAGATTGAAAACCATCCATCAGGATCAAAACTCGACCGTATGAACATTCCGGCAAAAAGCGCCAGATTAATCACTGTAAGATCTGCAATGGTAAACCGGAAATCTTTCAGGTTATGGGAAATAAATGATATGATCGCACGAAACCGTATTGCCCAGTAAACGAGAAATTTGAATAACCGGGAATATTTACTGGTGTAGTGTTTATCGAAAAATTTGTAAATCGCGTCATTAAATGCCTTGTTATAAGCTATTTCATTCTTCTTAGAGCTCTCCCCCTTGTAGTGAATGATGCTTGTTTTTGGCACATAATATATTTTCCAGCCTGCTTCTTTAACCCGGTAACATAGATCAATATCCTCGCCGTACATAAAAAAACGCTCATCAAACCCGTTCACTTCTTTCAGGCATTGTGTCCTGAAATACATAAATGAACCGGAAAGTACCGGAACCTCATCTTCTTCGTCTTCATCTTTCCATCCCTGATAGTATGCACCAAAATGTTTGCTTTCAGGAAAAAGGGAAGTCAGCCCAATGGCCTTGTATATTGCTGTACTCACTTTTGGCACGGACCTGCGCGATTCAGGTGCAAATGTACCATCCGGATTCAAAATTTTGCACCCGCATGCCCCCCATTCCGTATTTGCTTCCATCTTTTGGTATAATACATCCAGTGTATTTTCCTGTACCAGCGTATCGGGATTCAGCAACAGAGTATACTTACCGTTTGCTCGCCGGATTGCCTGATTGTTAGCCTTGCCAAACCCAAGATTCTTTTTATTCTCTATAAATTGAACGTCTTTAAATCTATCCCTCAGAAACGGTATTGAACCATCGGTTGACGCATTATCTACAACAAATATTTCGGCTTCAAAGTGTTCTGCTGCTTTTTGTACAGACTGTAAACAGTTTACCAGAAACTCTTTTACGTTGTAGTTGACGATGATAATTGTGATATCTGTCGACACTGGACTGCTCATATACAGAATTGGATTGGCAGATCTTCAAGCACTCTTTTTTTAACTACTATAAACTCAATTACACTAATTGCACAATATAATATCATCTGTGATGTACGGTATTGGATGAATAAGCCGAAATTATAAAAGTTCACAACTGGAGATAAGTGATATTTCATCGAATGATTGCAACTTTTCCAAATCCACGTTCATCCCCGCCTTCATTCAACGCAACAACGATATAAACCCCGGATCCAACCTCTCTTCCACGGGAGTCGAGTCCGTCCCACGTCACGCGTCCACCCCGGCTTTCGATCGTGCGGATCAGGTTGCCATCAACACCCAAAATTCGAATGGTTGAAATATCCGACAGATTCTCAATTTGAATTATATCATGGCGATCATATAAAAAAGGATTGGGGTATACTTTCAATTCATTCATTGATGCGGCCGGCTCATTCGGTACACCACTGTAAATTATTAACCCACGGTCTGTTGAGATGTATACTTCTCCCGTCTGTTCATCTACTTCTATATCACGAATCACATTCGAAAACAGAGGACTATTTGAACTATTGAACTGCTCTAAAATTTGGCTGCCTGATTCATTCAAAAGCCAGACTCCTTCACCTGCCGTACCCACCCACTTCTGATTCGCAGAGTTCACAGCCATTGCTGAAACGTTGATATCTCTTAGCAGAAATGGTGAAGGTGCATCCGGGTCATCATTTAACAACCATTGTCCGCGCCGCTCCTCTTGTGTACCCGTAACAATAAATTGAGGGAAAATATAACGGGCAATACCTCGCTCCGTCCCCACCCACACTTCACCATCCTTATCTTCAATCACAGAGGTGACACTCATATCCGGCAAATTGCCACTATTTGGATCATCAGTTAGCTTTACCCCACTTGATTCTTCGGTTTGAGCGGTCTCTCCCGTATCCACCACCAACAGTCCTCTTCCGCCACCACCTACAGATGTAAGTGTAATCCACTTTTGGCCAATCGAATCAATAAATAGTTTATCATATTCATCATTAGAATTCACAGCAGATGATTTACTGTAATTAATCCATTCGTCTTCTCCTGGCAATTGAGCGTATAGTGGCTGTGTAGCCAGTCGGCTTGTTGCCCAGACCGTTCCATCGGAATCTGTATCAAGACCTGAGATTACCGGGAAATTCGGATCATCTGCAGCCCAGCCGCGAAGCGTTGAATTTGAGGCATTAAAAACATCTATCTCATTCGTATCACGGTTATGTCTCGCAATTCCACGCCCCCAGCTTCCAATATAATAATACTCATCCGTGTATGTTGTTGTAAATGCCTGCCGAAACTGATTTTGATTCAGTGTGGTATTATTTGTGCGATTGTAATTTTGCCAGCCTGACTCATCCCGAACATAGTAACCTTTGGGATTATCCAGCAAACCGCTAAGCTGCGATTGACGACTTGTTCCGGACAGGAATAAACCGTCTCCAATCGTCATGCCATCAAAGAAATTGAGATTTGGCCCATCTCTTGTGACAGTTGCATAATTATTTGAACCGGGTTCAGCCAGCCCCATACCAGACGTTAGTGTTGCAGCATATATAGTATTAGTCAATGTCTCATCAAAAATAACACCTGAAACACTTTGTAATCCCGGATTTGTGATCTGAAGATTACCGCCCGGATCCAGACTTAAAATTCTCTGGCTTGTATATGTAATTAATGTTCCGCTTTCTGTGATTCCACTATAGGTCAGATCAGTATAATTGCCAAAAATATCGTTATTTTGCCATTCCCCCCCTTCAAAAATAAAATTGGCATTGCTGGATGAGGCAAAGTAGGAACCATTAAATATTATAACTGATTGAATACTGCCGGAAGGTAGATCTTCTCCCTGTATATAGACCTGCCAGTTCTCTTTAATATTCAGATTTTGCGACATATCTGCTACAGCAACACCCTGTTGAGTACCTGCAATTAATGTATCATCCTCAATGTAAAGATCATTAACGGTGGTACCTCTGTCAAAACTACCTAAACGGGTATATGAATTACTAACCAGGAATGTATTCAGGTCATAAACAACGATCCCAAACTGGGTAGCGACAAACAATTCATCATCAAGTACTAAAAAATCGTTGATACGTTTAGAAGTGAATCCCTGAACTCTGAATATATCTTCAACTTGTTGGAAAGATTCGGTCTCTATATCAAATAGATCAAGCATGCCATCAATATAACCGATAATAATCTGGTTTGATGATTCAAGGTATTCAATTTCAAATCCATCAAGCCGGTGCATTCCTTCCACGGGTGTAAATGTAGATTGAAATGTTGAATCTCGAAATGAGAATAGTCCTCCATCAGTTACACCCCAAATCATCCCATCAGATGATTGAGTTAAATCATTGATGGTATTGAATGAAGTGAGAGATTTCCAGGATTCAGATGACTGGGCAAATGTGGGCAAATGAAAGAGCAGGGCCAGTATAATCAGGCATAATACTCTTTTCGCATAGGGTGTGGTTTTCCTTCTAAACAAGCCTGGGGCGGTTCATGTAAAATAATTTATGTGTCCAAATATACGTCGAATATATTTCGAACAAAATTTATGAAAAGGGGGAAAACAAACAGAATGGTATCACTTCAATAAGAATATACAGTAGCTGATTTAGTAAAAACAGCATATGAAGTGAACTATAAAAGGATAAATGCAGATATAACAAAAAAGCCCCTGTCGCGGAGCGATCAGGGGCTGTAAAAGGAGACGAGGCGGCGACCTACTCTACCCCACAAGGGAGTACCA
>JAWLEH010000046.1:0-23918 GCA_041686215.1 Balneolaceae bacterium
CCGGTCATTACGGTTTCTTCGGGACTGAAGGCTTTTCGCCTCGCACCCGCTAGTTGTACTGCGTGCCCGGCACACCGGATATGACGCACCGAAGGTGCTTGAAAATGTGTAGGCATTGATATGTTTTTAGTATCAAAATGCTCTACATGTCTTTCGCAGGTGGATTGGTAGTGAAGACAGAAAAAGAAGATTGTCCAATTATTGAACGCATGGATGTAGTTCTACAGAGTGTTGTTTAATGGGTTTTGAAGCTGATTGTCAAGAGTTTGCGGAATCCGAACTATACGTGAATAGCCAAACCCACGACATATATCAGTGAATTTTTTCCATCGGCTTGATTGTCAAGAAGCGGGTCAGGCGACCCGCCCTACGTACCTCGGCTCGCTGAGCCGAGTGGTAAAGATCCGATGGATCTACGGAACCCTTTTTTTTACAGGGATGTATCAACCCGACCAACTGCATCTTTCGGGAAGTAAGTGAAGAAGGTAACTTACTTGTCAAAAAACCATAACAACAGCATCGAAGACAAAAACAAAGGCCATAATTGCCCTGGTGGGTTAGTGGAAGACGCCCAAAATGACACACAAACAGTTTTCCGCCGAACATGACCTGAAGGTTAGCACCTTTACATATTAGGTTGCCAAGCATAAAAAGGCCGACTTCGGGGATCAAACCGTTGGTTTCGTATGAGTGGATGTATCCGGACTAGCCGAATCGACCCCGGTACGTATTGCCTATCCCAACGGGTGGTGGTCTGCTGTCCGGCTAACCTGGTGCTGATCAGCCAGCTTATTCATCTCGCTTAATGTTTTCCCTAAGCTCTTCCCACTGCTACCATTTGTACCGCGGGGTCTGTAATATGCGCAAGAGTTTCAACGGGCTGTCGGGACTGGTCCTCTCAGAGTTGAGCCGAGATCCATCCAGCGGATAAGTTTTTATGTTCCGGAACCGCCGCCGCACCTTGCTTAAGCTCCTGCACTGGGATACTGGTGGGTTTGTTCTGTATTCGAAATTAATATTACGAATCATAACCTTCAACAAACATCCAATCAGAATAGTACCAATTTGATGTTCGGCCCAAAAAAATTCTTAACGACGGATCATCAAAAAAGAAAATTTAGGTTAATGGTAGTTGAGAAGTATTTGAGAGACAGTCGCTCCCGAATCTGCTGAAGCCTTGACTCGGTTTTGTTATCAGATTTTGAACTTTGTGTATTATACTACTTAACCAGCATCATCTTTTTTGAAGCTGTATAATTTTCAGCCATTATACGGTAGATATAAACTCCACTGGTAAGGTTTGACGCGTCATACCTTACAGTATGATTACCGGCTTTTCTTTGTTCATTTACAAGAACTGCAACTTTCTGACCAATCATGTTATAAACTTCAAGTGTGACCTCAGAAGCTTCAGGGAGTCCAAAGGTTATCTGAGTGGTTGGGTTAAACGGGTTAGGGTAGTTTTGCTTTAACTGTAAAGACGCTGGTAGACCTGCCTCAGTCTCTGTGCTCGTAGATTCACAACCTTCTTGTCGGGTATCCCCCGCTATAAACCAGTTGAACTGATCTATTATAAACTGCCGGTCACTATTTGTATTACAATATTCGAGGCCATCGGCACCTAATTCTACGTCAAACCTCAATTCTAACGCAGACCACCCCGAGAGCAAGTTATCATAGTTTTCTACACTTAAACTGGTTCCTGCCAGCATACCTTCCATATCGGTAACGTTACTTACATTCCAGTTTCCAAGATTCTGGTCAAAACTAGAGGCAGCCCAGAACATTTCATACATATCGGTAACCTGGCTTACATTCCACTCACTTAAATCTTGGTTGAATTCTGCTGCAGTCCGAAACATTTGAGCCATTCGTTCAACGTTGCTCACATCCCATTCGCTAATATCCTGATTAAAATTTGCTGCCCCTGCAAACATTACACTCATTGTCTCAACGCTACTTACATCCCATGCCCCTATATCCTGGTTAAATGAGCCTCCAACATTCACAGATGAAAACATAGCTACCATATTCGTTACATCACTAACGTCCCAACTTCCTATATCCTGGTTAAATGAGATTGCATCAGCAAATAAGAAATTCATGTCAGTGACTCCGCTGGTACAACTTGTTATAAGTTCAGGGTTATTTTCGTCATCACGCAATAGTTGAAGCAATGTATCCCGGTCTCTTTTAGTGTACTCAACACCATCAATAATTCCTGTTGCTCCGACCTCTGCTGCAGGACACATAACGGTTATCCCGTTTTCAGCCAGAAAAAAATCTGTACCTATTTCCGGCAGATGAGCAAGTACAGAATTAACTAATAATACTGAAAAGAATATTCCTAAAATGAACTTAAAAGTTTTCATAACATTCCCTGTAAATTTGTATAAGTTTATTTTATATAATATCAATCGATGATATCTGGTAAAAAATGATATCTCTTATATGAAAGATTTTTTATTTCATGCTAAGTATCTATTGAGTACTGAATTACTCAAAATTGAAGGGGAAATAAAATACTTAGAATTAAGTATTTTATGTAAAAATTGGCCTTATATGCTTGATATAGTTGTTTTGATGTTCAACCTTCTACCTTAATCCATGATCACAGTCAAGAAAATTGCAGTTAACAAGGTTCTGCAAATGGTAATCAAAGATAATTGCCATCATCTTTTAAAAAGACACTAATAAATAACCCTAGTAGTGGTATGGAGGGATGTAGCTCATATCCTTACCTGTGCATTTAATGAACTCCATCATACTATTTACACAAAAAAAAATTATTATATTTACTATTATTTTAATAAAAATTAAATTTTTACATGTACAACTATTGATCGAAACCTTTTTATTATTTCAACTCTTTCATACCAACACAACTCTTCAGTAAATGCCATTTTAAATAGATTTAATTTCAATTTTTACAAAAAGTTTTATTTTAAAGCGTGAAACTACGGGCTCAAAAGTCAGAAAAAGTTCATCACAGATATAAATGACAATAGATCAACGACCATTCTGACTGCTAACCGCATAATTAATCATATTATGCAACTATCATCTTTGGATTAATGAAATCAATATTTATATGCGAAGACCATCAAATCGTCACTGATGGCATTGTTCATATTCTTGAGAAATCCGGCCAGTACGAGCCGATACGATCGTTTAAGAACGCATTCAGTTTTCTTCATGCTCTCGAATCTGACTCCCCCGATCTCATCATTCTGGACCTGAATCTCCCGGATCGCAACAGCATAGAGTTTATTGCCGATATCCGCAGAGATAATCCAAAGGTTGGCATCCTGATTCTGACTATGCACAATGACCCACTACTTGCAGAAAAGGTCCGCCAGGAAGGGGCTAATGGATACCTGTTGAAAGATTTTGGAGAAGACGAACTTCTTTATGCTCTCAATGTTGTTTTGGATGGAGGTTACTACACCAATCCGGAAATTGAACAGCGGCACAGCGAAAATTCATTAACAAAAGCATTTTTCTTAACTAAAAGAGAGAAAGAGGTAATTGCATATACAGCACAGGGTAAAAGTTCATCTGAGATTGCAGAGGAACTATTTTTAAGCCCTCATACAGTAAACACCCATCGAAGAAATATCTACAAGAAGTTGGGGATCTCGAATATTAAAGAGCTCATATCCTTTGCATACAACCATGGATTGAGCTGACTGATGAACTACCTGAGAATTCACATACCCGCTGCACTCTGGTTGTTGTTGATTCTCTTTCCGGTCGTATCAACGGCACAGATTCCCCAAATTGAGCTCCGACCCGGTAGTTCTGGCCAGTCCATTACAGATCGTATGTCCGTTCAGAAATCTGCGGATGAGATTTCCCCGGAACAGGCATGGACGCTTCTCGAACAGTCAGCAAATACCGGAAACTATTACTATGGATTTGTTCAGGAGTTTATCTGGGCCGGTTTTAGGCTGGAAAACCCGCAGGAAATAGATTCTTGGATTATAGAGGTTGAAAATCCACATTTGAGTTACATTGAAATGTATGCAAGGCAGGACAATAGCAGATGGCAGCTGATGGGTTCTACTGGTCGGTCAGCACCCTTCAGTACCCGAGATGTTGAGCACACCAACTTTGCATTTAAACTCACCGTTTCAGCCAAAGAGCAGGTGGACATTATTCTGATGCTGGATAAACGCCGTTCCTCCATACATTACCCTGTGAAAGTTTGGAGCGCATCCGACTTCTATCAAGCCCAACAGAGGAGCTACGCATTCTATGGCGTCTACTTTGGTTTCTTTGTAATTGTAGTGCTGGTTTCATTTATCGCATATTTGATCTCATTGAACAGGCAGTTTCTCTGGTATTTCTTTTATGTGCTGTGCGTGGCTCTGTTTGTGTTTAATGACCTGGGGCTGGCTCAAAAGTATATCTATCCGGATTCTAAAATCATCGGAGGTCACGCCAGAATGGGAATTACCTACGCCATGATGATTGCTCTCAATTTTTTTACGATCTCCTATTTTAAAACAAAAGAACTCTACCCAATTTTTCACTATTTCATTTTAGGTTGCTGTACAATCATTGGTTTGATAGCAATCACTCATCTTGTATTTACAGATTTTACAATAGTATATGTCACTATAATATTATTTACTCTCTATGCTGCTATTTTAGGTTCCATTGGTGGAGCAATCGGGGCAGCGATAAAATTTTATAAAATTGAAAAATATAGTTCTATTCTCTTCATCTCGGCATTTTCATTCATATTTGCCGCAGGCATCCTGTTTATTCTCAGTGAATTTGGGGTTATTGCATTACCTTCCACGCTTTTTACACCTATCCAGATTGCATCCGTTTTTGAAATCACGTTTCTGAGTGTTGGGATTGCATGGCAAATACGGGTCGCAGAAAAACAGCGTCTTATGCTGAATGATAAAGTTGCCCGGCTTGAAAACGAGAATTTAAGATCCTACATCCAAGGGACCGAGAAGGAGCGTTCAAGAGTTGCTATGGAGCTTCACGATGGTATTGGAAGCAGGCTGAGTCAGCTTTGCCGCAATGTGGATTCAGGTCAGGTTGAGAGATTCAGCCTTAAAAAAGAGATAAAGACCATACTGCAGAACGTACGTCAGATCTCTCACAAACTCTCTCCATCGGGGATCTCTACATTTGGCCTTACTAAGGTAGTAGAGCAGATGGTCAGGGAAGTGGATCAAAACAGCTCAGTTAGCTACGCGTTTCAGGCTTTGGGTATTCCGGACGAACTGCCTGAGGATATCGCCATTCAGCTCTACAGAATTATCCAGGAGAGTATTCAAAATATCGAAAAGCACAGTGGCGCCAAAAACGCCGAAATTCAGCTCATTGGCCTGGAAAGTCAGATCGTTCTTACGGTTGAAGATGACGGGGTCGGTTTTAATCAGGAAGAGAACGGCTCAAACGGAATCGGCCTATATAACATCCGAAAACGTGTAGCCTATTTCGGTGGCGACCTGTCCATTTCTGCCAAGCCGGGAGAGGGTGCAGGGATTGTTGTGACTATACCGCTAAGTAAATAAAGCCCATTTTTTACAAATAATACTTAAAAGTAAGTATTGATTACCGGTGAAGCTTGGCCAATCTTTAAAAAGATTCACATTAGAAATGTTAGCTTTTTCGGGCAACTCTATAATAAAGAGATCAAAGTTAGACGACTTTCCTTAAGGCTTGCTTATGAATTGCTACAGAACAAAACTGAAGCATACTCTATGAGTTTCATCTCAATCCTCAGATAACTTAAACATCATCATTATGAGAACATTATCTACCATTGGTATATCTGCCTTTTTATATCCCTTTTTCAATTTTTTGATACGATTATTCAGATTCATCCAGAGGCCTTAGAGAGACCTCTGAGTGACGATTTCGCCAAACCGAATACTGAGTTATCAACCGTATCCAAAAGTTCGGCTCCTCATTTAAATAAACAAAACCTTAGAAATTGCTATGAAATCAGGAAATCATTTTTTCAAAACATTTTATATAACATTGGTA
This sequence comes from Balneolaceae bacterium, assembly GCA_041686215.1. Lineage (GTDB taxonomy): Bacteria > Bacteroidota > Rhodothermia > Balneolales > Balneolaceae > SW132. The sequence continues at coordinate 6,016 of JAWLEH010000046.1, forward strand.
TTCATTCTAACTCTTCCACTGGCGCTAAGTGCACAGAAATTCGGTGAGTGGGAATATGAACACCCCGATTATCCACCAAATAATCTGACTTCTGTGAGTTTTGCAGACCAGGATGATGTGTGGGCTGTAGGTGATAATGGTTTGCTGATCTACTCACCGGACGGTGGCTTTAGCTGGAGTTTTCAAGACTTAGGTTTAAGAACAGATTTTTCTGCTATCCAGTTTATAGATGATCAAAATGGATGGATTGTAGGAGATGATGGATTAATTCTACATACAAGTAATGGAGGAAATCAATGGTCATTTCAAAATAGTGGTACAAGTAGAAAGCTTTTTAATATCTATTTTTTAGATAAAAACATTGGCTGGGCTGTTGGTCGGTCTTCTACCATTTTAAAGACAACAAATGGTGGAATGAACTGGGAAGAGGCGGATCATTCTTATTCCGACGGAACACTTTACAGTATTCAGTTTCTGAATGAGGACTTTGGGATGGCCGTGGGGACAAAAAGCACGAGTCAGCAGGTTTACATGAAAACAGAAGACGGCGGCGAAACCTGGGATGAAACGTCAATCGGCTCCCCTGACTGGTTCTATGATTTACACATTTTTAATGAAGACAATATCATCATCTCTACCAGAAATGGAAGAATCCGTACAACGTCAGATGGAGGAGATACATGGGATTTAACATCAGTTACCAGTAACTCATCGAGCTTAGAAACTATTCATTTTATTGATGAGAACAAGGGATGGATTGGCGGAACTGTTGATGAGGATGGAAACACCCCAGTTCAATACACTGAAGATGGCGGGGAAAACTGGACGGAAATAAACAGTGAATTCAGCGGAAATATCAAGTCTATTGATGTTTTGCAAGACGGCTACTTTGTGGCAGTTGGTTTTAGAGGAAATGTTTCAACCACAACAGATAATGGTAACACAGTTCATAAACTGCCTGATGATCCAAATTATGCCCTTCTGAGCATGGAGTTTATAGATTCTGAAAACGGATGGATTGCAGGTAATACTGGCTTACTTTTAAATACTACTGACGGAGGCGAAAACTGGAACATTGTTAAAAAAACTAACCAAGATCGGTTCAGTGACATCTTTTTTGCAGACGATATGAATGGATGGATTGCTGGCTCTAATGGCCAATTAAGAAAAACAACAGATAGTGGCCTTAACTGGGAGACCATTGAAACGGTAACTGATAACAATCTACTTTCAATAACTTTCACAGATCCGAGCACAGGCTGGGCTGTAGGCTCCTCAGGCACGGTGATCAGAACTGATACTGGTGGTGATACCTGGGTAGAAATAGATGTTGATGCCTCATATCCGTTGTATAGTGTGGCGTTTGTAAATGATACCACAGGTTTTATAGGGGGAGGCAGTTTTTCTGATGGTGGATATATCCTTCAAACATTGGATGCAGGTGAAACCTGGGAAGTCTCGCAATCTTTGAGTGAGAGAATAACAGATATCAATTTTATCAATGATTCAATTGGCTGGGCAGTAGGCGGCAGTGGTACAATTCTGAAAACTGAAAATGCCGGTACAAGTTGGATTACTCAGTCTTCCAATTCATCAGCCACATTAAACTCTGTTTCTTTCAGTGATCCGCAAAATGGCTGGGCGGTTGGCTTTGGAGGTGAAACTCTCTACACTACGGATGGTGGTTCGACATGGCGGGAATTTGATAGCGTTAATGGCCTTACGCTGGAGGCCGTTTATATAGACAACGCTAACAGGACATGGGCTGTTGGAGATAACGGCCTTATTCTGAAATTTAACCAATCTGATTCTCCCAAAGTAGTTAACTTGTTCTATCCGGACAATCAATCTACAGATGTATCTGTGAATGCTGAGCTACTTTGGGGAATGTCTTACAGTGCATCATCTTATGAGTTACAAATAGCAACTGATCAGAGTTTTAACTCATTAATTGTAGATGAATCAGAAATACCATCTAACCTTTTCATCCTTGAAACGGAATTGGGTTCGGACGAGATATATTACTGGAGAGTTAGAACGGACCATTTTGGTGTAAAATCTGAGTGGTCAGAAGTCTATTCATTTACAACAGAGCTTGCCACATCTATTAATGGTAATTCAGATCTGCCAAGAGAGTTCACTCTCAAACAAAACTACCCAAACCCATTTAACCCTTCCACCGTAATTGAGTTTGCGCTGCCACAAACATCTAATGTTAGGCTTGAAGTGTTTAACATTGTAGGCCAGCGGGTTGCCACTCTGGCAAATGAAACACGTCAGGCCGGTGTTCATCAGGTTGATTTTGATGCTTCACATTTCGCCAGCGGCATCTACTTCTACAGGCTCGAAACCGGAAGAAATGTAATGACCCGCAGCATGATGCTGATTAAGTAAATCCAGAAACCAATTGAGCACGGATTCAAACTCGTGCTTAATTGATATTTAGTTGCCTCATTTCTGACTAAATCACAATAAAAATTGCAAGAAATCTGATCTACAAATTCTAATCGTTGGGAAGATTTATTCACTTCCCAATACAAAACCTCGAGAATATAGAATCAAGCACATGTTCATTTGTAATCTCACCGGTAATGGTGCCAAGATCTTTCAGTGCCGCGCGGAGGTCGATCGACAGAAAATCACCGGTCATGCCCTGGTCCAGTGCCTGGATAGCACGCTGCACATTTTGCCGTGCTTTCTGCAGGCTGTCGCGATGGCGCGAAGAGGTTACCAGCAGGCTCGAGGTGTCGTAATCTTTGCTCTCCAGGGCGCGCTGCTTCATCACTTTTTTTAGCTGATCGATATTTTGCTCCTCAATCGCCGAAATCTTCAGATCGTACTGTATGCGCTCTTCCTGTGAACGATCTTCAAGGTCCAGTTTCGTGCCGACCAGCAGGAACGGCGTGTTGGCGGCTCTTTTTTGAAACCCGGCAATCTCTTCTCGTTCTGCCACCTCAAACGGGAGCGACAGGTCTTTCAGGTAGACCACCAGGTCGGCCTCCTCGAACGCTTTCTGCGAGCGCTTTACGCCCTCCGCCTCAATCACATCCTCGGTTTCCCTCAGGCCGGCGGTGTCGATCAGCCGGAACAGAAGTCCGTCGTAACTCCAGTCCGCATCGATGGTGTCGCGGGTGGTGCCGGCGATCTCGGTGACGATCGCCCGCTCACTTCCAACCAGCGTATTCAGCAGCGTGGATTTCCCCGCATTCGGGCGGCCAATGAACACGGTCTTCACGCCATCTTTCACCAGCCGGCCGGTTTCGTAGGTATCGAGCAGACGACCAATCTCCTCGTCCAAATCCGTGAGAAGTTTCCGGAGCTGCTCTTTATTGGCAAACTCAACATCTTCCTCAATGAAATCGAGCTCCAGCTCCACCATCGCCGTAGCATCAACAATCTGCTGCCGGAATTCTTTGATATGCTTTCCCAGTTTTCCCTCAAGCTGCTGATGGGCTGCATCCACCGCTTTAATACTTTTGGCGTGAATCAGATCGGCCACTGCTTCGGCCTGGTCCAGATCCAGTTTCCCGTTCAGAAAGGCACGCTGGGTAAACTCACCCGGTTCCGCGCCGCGAACGCCCTGCTCCAAAATGGTTTCCAGTACCGATTGTGTCACCAGAACTCCGCCGTGGCAGGAGACTTCCACCGTATCCTCGCCCGTATATGATTTTGGGGAACGAAATACCGTGGCTAACACCTCATCCACCACCCGGCCGTCTTTTTTGATGATCTTGCCAAAATGGACGGTGTGAGACTCTGCCGCCGTTAAGTCTATGCCTTTAAAGCAGTCCTGAACTTTTTGAATGGCATTGTTTCCGGATACCCGAATGACGGCAATTCCTCCCTCTCCGATTGGGGTGGCGATGGCGGCGATGGCTTGATAATGAGTTACGTTTGACAATGGTATTGATATTTAAAGCTTTTGTACGTCTGTATTTTCATCATATAACGTAAGCAATTGCTGCTTCAAATTTTATCTGTACCAAAATTTATTGACATTTTTTATATATTATATACTATAATAATCATTATATACTTTTACGCTATGGCATTAAGTATCAAAAATAAAGAAGTCGATCGATTAGCACGGGATTTAGCAGAAATCACGGGTGAAAATCTTACCGAGGCAATCGCAAACGCTCTTAAAGAACGGCTGGAGCGTGAGACGGGACGAATGCATAAACATTCAGTTCGCAATAAAATAAATCGTATTCAAAAAAGAGTTTCCCGTCTTCAGAAACTCGATAATCGATCAGATGATGAGATTATAGGATACGATAAATCAGGGTTACCAAATTGATCAGATGGTACTTGATACGTCAGCAGTAATCGCAATTCTTCAAGATGAACCGGAAGCACCCCGGTTTATTTCAATGATTGAGAAAGCATCAGTTCTTCGGATTTCGGCTGCAACTCTTATTGAAACTGGGATTGTGATGCACGCCAGGTATGGAGATGCAGGTGATATTGAAGTAGATCAATTTATTCAGCATTTAAAAGTGACGGTCACACCGGTTACACTCGATCAAGCCGAAATTGCCCGGGAGGCCTATCGCGAATACGGAAAAGGCAACCATCCGGCAGGCTTGAATTATGGGGACTGCTTTTCTTATGCTCTTGCTATTTCAACCCAGGAAGAACTTTTATTCAAAGGAGAAGACTTTGCAAAAACGGATATCAAATCATTCTGAATCTTTGATTAATACTCACATTTTAATTTCTGTTCTTCATCATTCAATCACACATTTTTGAGACACTACAGATCAGGTATCTGAAGTGAGCGTATTTATTTTGAGACAAGGTGGTTTAAAATGACAAAAACGCAGCGTACGGGTTTGATATTAGGCCTCATCGGGTTTTCTATTCCTCTTCTCTTCACCTTTTCAGGGCTTTCGCTTGCCGGCCACATCGCCATGAGTATTTTCCTGATGGCCGCGGTCTTCTGGATGTTCGAAACCATCCCCATCTACTCCACATCCATGCTGGTGATCTTTTCGCAGGTACTGCTTCTCAGCGCTGAAGGAATCATCGATTTCTCGGCAGTTACCGGGTACGATCCTGCACCCTACACCCGGTTTATCGGTACACTTGCCGATCCCATCATCATCCTTTTTTTGGGGGGATTTATACTGGCTGATGCCTCTGTGAAGTACGATTTTGATAAAAACCTGACCCGCATTCTGCTTACACCGTTTGGCAACCGGCCGGCTACCATCATGCTGGGTCTTATGGCTGTAACGGCCGCTCTCTCTTCTTTTATGAGTAATACCGCTACTACGGCTATGATGATCACCGTCATCATTCCCATCATCGCTAAAATGGAACCCGGTGATCCGGCGCGTATCGGAATTGCGCTCTCTGTGCCCTTTGCCGCAAATATTGGCGGAATTGCCACGCCAATCGGCACCCCGCCCAATGCTGTGGTTATCGCCGCACTCAATCAGCAGGGTCTCGATATCGCCTTCAGCAGCTGGATGGTGTATGCCCTTCCGCTGGCTATGATTATGCTTCTTTTTGCCTGGCAGGTACTGCTGCGTCTTCACCCGCCGTCAGCAGATCGTGTGTCCCTCAATCTCGACAGTAAACTGCAGCAATCGCCGCACGCATGGCTTCTTTATATCACGTTTGGAGCTACGGTTCTGTTATGGATCACCGAGGGTCTGCACGGCATTAAAAGCAGTATTGTGGCACTTCTGCCGGTGGTTGTGCTGACGCTTTCATCCGCATTCACCAAGCAGGACATCCGAAAATTACCCTGGGATGTACTTTGGCTGATTGCTGGGGGTATCGCCCTGGGCATTTCCATGAAAGATACGGGGCTGGCCGAATGGATGGTGGGCGGTATTGCCTGGGGAGATCTTTCCAGCCTGATGGTGCTGGTTGTTTTCGGAGCTGTTGCATTACTGATGTCCAATTTTTTGTCGAACACAGTTACCGCCTCCCTGCTGATTCCCCTTGCCATCACCCTGGTTACCTCCGGGGCACTTCAAGGTGTCTTTGGAATGTTGTTAATCGGCCTGGTCATCGCTTTGTCAGCCAGCTTGGCAATGATTCTGCCGATTTCCACTCCGCCCAACGCCATCGCCGAAAGCACCGGTGTAGTAAAGACCAAGCACATGCTGGTTTCAGGATCCATTATTGGGATTGTGGGTCTTTTACTGGTCCTGATCCTGGCCACTTTTTACTGGCCGCTGATTCTTTGAGAATTGTAGTAAATTGAATATTAATTAAATGATGCTGAACAATCTAAAAAACCACAAAATTTTTTAACGATGTTGAGATTTAAATAGGAGTGTCCCCCTTCGAAGGGGGCAATGGGGGATGATTAATTATGCTTCAGAGTCAATTTGGACAATTCGTAACTATAATGTCCATACACCCGCTATCTTTAAAATATTTATGCCGTAAAAACCGGTTTTTAAGCCTGTATCAACAACATCATCTAAAACCATCTGAGCCATGAATAAATCAATCCACCTTTTTGTTGTAGAAGATGAGCCGGAAGTGCTGGATGCCATCGTCCGGGATATCGAAGAATTTGAAGAGCACTTTCCCATCGAGATTGCTGATACGGCGGAAGAGGCCCGGGATTTGATCCAGTCGGTCCTGGACGATGGGAACCTCATTGGCCTGATCTTGTGCGATCACGTTCTGCCCGGGCAAAATGGGGTGGAACTTCTGGTTGAAATGCAGAATAATCCTGCAACGGAACGCACAAGAAAAGTTCTGATTACGGGGCAGGCCGGGCTTGACGAAACCGTTCGTGCGATTAACGATGCCGACCTGAAACACTATATTGCCAAACCCTGGGAAAAGGCAGAACTGTTGAGCATCACCCGTAAACTTCTTACGGATTACGTGATTGAACAGGTTGAAAACCCGATGCCGTATATGAGTATACTGGAAACAGACAGAATTGCCGACCACCTCCGTAAAAATAAAGGAATCACAGATAGCTGACTACCATGAAATTCAAGTTTGGCACACAGTGGCTCGAAGACCGCACTTCCGTAACAAGGCTGATTCAGCGTGTTATTGACGAAACCGGTGAAGCCGACCGGTATCTTAAGTCGCTGGAAAGCGGAGCCGAACTATTCAGGGAGGGAGATGAGCTGAACAGTATTTTCATCATGCTGGGTGGCGATGTTAAACTGTTTAAGAAAAAGCCGCATAGCTCAGCGAATTTTCCGGTTCTCGACCTGGAACCCGGCGCCATCATTGGCATTGTGGCTTACACCACGGGTAAACCGTCCCTGACCACCGCGATTGCCGTTAAACCATCCACCGTTCTTGAAATTCCGGAACAGCAGATCAAAAACCTGATTGCTTCCCGGCCGCAGATGGAAGAGTATCTCGACGAACTGATTCTTGCCAACCTTCTGGAGCGTTTCAGAGAAACCATCATCCTGCAGATGAAGCTCGATTCGGTGAACCAACGCCTTCAGAACGAAAGAAACGAGGTCAAAAAAGCGTACGAAGATCTGAAAAAAGCACAGGAACAGCTTGTGTACCAGGAGAAGATGGCTACGCTGGGTCAGCTTGTGGCTGGATTTGCTCATGAGGTGAACAACCCGGCTGCCTCGCTCCTCCGTTCAACCGAAACACTGGAAAAACAGATCACGGCTTTAATGGAGAGTTCCGGTGATAAATCCGGTAAACAGAGCCTCGGCCGGCTTTTTTATGAATCGGGCAAAAAAGCGGGATACCCGGACACGCGTACGCTTCGCGAGCGTTCTAAACAGCTCGAACGGGAATTTCCCAATGCCCGAAAATCTCAACTTCGTCTATTAGCACAGCTGCCGGCCACTCTTGTAGAACTATTAAAAGAGAAGAAAGTTACCGGTAGCGACGATCTAACATTTTACCTGGATCATTTTGAAACCGGCAAGATGTTTCAAAATATCGAATCGGCCGGCAACCGCATTTCCGGAATGGTGCTTAGCCTGAAAAGCTACAGCCGAAGTGATTCGGACCAAAAATGGGAAGAGATCGATATCCGCGAAGGTATCCACGATACGCTGCAGCTTACCAGCAACCGGATCAAGTATTATGATATTGATATTGACCTGGAAGACGTACCAAAGATTCGAGCCAATCCCGCTGCGCTGAACCAGGTATGGACCAACATCATCCTGAACGCAGCCGATGTGATGGGTAAGAACGGCTCGCTCACCATTCGATGCGATCAAGATGAGAAACAGATCTGGGTTTCCATCCGTGATTCGGGCCCGGGCATTCCGGAAGAAAATCTTGGGAAAATTTTTGAGTCGAACTTTTCCACCAAAAAATCAGATGTAAAATTCGGTCTCGGTCTGGGCTTATCTATTTCGAAAGATATTGTAGAACAGCATAACGGATCGATCACAGCAAAGAATTCACAGAGAGGCGGCGCTATTTTTACAGTTACACTTCCAATTAACCAAGGTTCGAAGGTGTAGATAAAAAAAGGATTTTTCATACGGCAGGCGGCGCTAATTTTCAGGGAATATCTGCAGTCATTTGCAGTAAATGGTGCTTTTCTATAGATTAGTTCAGACTATAAATCAAATCAAGATAATATGAAACTCCTCGTTGATACACTTTTTATCCTCTCTATTGTATTATTCATTACAGGTATTTTGGGTGTTTTTGTCAAAGCATTCAATGAAAATCTCAAACTGCGTTACTTTTTTATCTCTTCACTTCTGTGTTTTTCTCTCTCGCTCGCACTGGGCTGGGATGATGCAGTGAAAGGTTTCCAGGAAGGGTACAATGCCGGAATCGAAGGCTGTTGTGGAGAGGCAGGCGATTCTCTGTCCGTTGAAACGACCGGTGATAAATAATTAATCAGATATCACAGGTTCCTCTAAAAGAGAAATACCCACCTGAGGTTTTCCAGTTATTTCAGATGTGCCGTATAGATACACCTTATATGAATAAACCTGTCAGCCCACAAACACTTCAAACGGACGGTGTAGCACTGATGCGATCTAAACATCCGTATTAAGCGGAAATGGTTCACGGTTAAGAATCACCGGCCATTGCTCTCTGACGTACCAAATGAGCCAGGCTACTGAAACTATGAATAGAACAATACCAATCCAGGCATTTTCGATATAGTGTGTTGTAGTCTCCCAGGCTTCACCTGCAAAATAATCTTCAAAAAAATAGATAATCATCGCAGTTCCATTATTCACCGCATGAATTATAAACGGAAGCAATAAAGAGAAGCTCTTCAAATACACCACGGATAAAACCACTCCGAATATAAATGCCCCTGCAATATCCACGTGCAAAATTCCAAATATTAGTGATGAGATGACGACTCCTTTCATGTACCCGTATTTTGCACCCAGCCGCTCAAGCATAACCCCTCTGAAAATGATCTCTTCAACAAATGGTCCCAATAGAGAAACAAGGAAAAAAATCAGCAGATACTGAAATAACGTTGTCTCTTCTGTTATTGAAAACAACTCGGAACTGTTAATCCATTCAAGATAACTCAGTGCCATTTCCGGATTTATACTATGAAGAAGCAAAATCCCTACCCAAATGACTCCAATTGTTGAAAATATCAGCGGAATTACCAACCATACATCGGGAAGTCTTTTCACCGGATCATGAAAAATAGCTATTGGGGAAAGATCGTACTTTCGAATCACGTGGAGGTAAATAGCCAGCGGAACAAGAGAGGATAGATAGAAAACAGAAATTTCAGTAGCCAATTCAGAAAAAGCTAAATCAATTATCAAAACCGGAACTAGCGCTAGCAAACCCCACAGCACTGTAACAATTGCCCCTTTCCTGATGCTCAATTGGCTAAACCGATGCCGCACCTTCCTGTTCATTTCAGACTGTATCACAACCACTTTTGATAGAAATTTATAAACAGAATATTTACGGGTCCGACTCTTCAGCTATTTCATCCAACTGTTCGTCAATCCCCTCTATCACCTTAATAATGGTTTCAACCGCACCATGATAAAACTCCGGATTGATGTTCTCAAAGAGATCCGAAGGCGCGTGGTAGTGCTCGTGATCCTCCACGCCAAAGTAGATAAACGGTACGCCTTTCTGGTGAAATGGACCGTGATCTGAGGCGAGTGTCCAGTTTTGATCCCACTCATCCGTATCATATCCAAACAAAACGTTCACCGGGGCATCCTCCGTAAATTCTTCTATCCACGGCTTCAGGTATGGATAGTGGGCCGTACCCACTGCATACAGCTCATTTTCAAAATTGGTACTGATCATATCCATGTTGATGTTTAACGCAACCTGGTTCAGCGGAACCGCGGGATTTTCCACGAAATAACGGGCGCCCGCAAGTCCTTTCTCTTCTGCATCAAAGGCAATAAACAGAATGCTGTTATCCGGAGGATTTTGTGTAAAATAGTCTGCGGCAGCCAAAAGTGCGGCGGTACCCGAGGCATTATCATCCGCACCGTTATAGATCTCACCGTCCCGCGTTCCCAGGTGATCGTAGTGGGCTGTAAGAACTATAAACCGGTCGGGCTGTGCAGAACCCTCCACATAGCCAATCAGGTTATACGCACCCACCACTTCCGCCTCGGATTCCTCCCGGTTGATCTCCTGATCAAACCGCTGGCGGTAGTTTTCGCCCATCATTTGCAGGCCAAGTGAATCGAACCGGGCTTCAATAAATTCCCGTGCCACCCGATTCCCTTCACTTCCTGTTTCCCGGCCACCCAATTCATCTGAAGCGAGAAATTCAACATCGGCAAGAGCCTGTTCATAGATACCATCTTGCGGTTGATTTTGGGGAGCTTCAGCTGTTTCCGTTTCACAGGAAAGAAGAGACCACGACAGTAACAGTAAACCAATATATCGGGCAGATCCAGGCATTTATTTGAAAAATGTGTTTATAGAATGATGACAAGTGAACCCCAAAATACAAGAATCCGAAATGAAATCATTTCACGATCTGCCATTTTCACTATTTTATGAGTGTCATGGTTGCTGTTTTCCTGAAATCACCCGCCTGTATACGGTAGAGATATGTTCCGCTCGACAGGCCCGACGCATCAAAGGAAACCACGTGCCAGCCCGCTGATTTTTGTTCATCAACAAGTACCGCAACTTCCCGGCCGAGCGTATTATAAATGGCAAGCCGCACAATGGCTGTTTCGGGTAAACCAAAACGAATTTCGGTAGAAGGATTAAACGGATTGGGGTAATTTTGCTGAAGTTCAACTTTTTCAGGCTGTCCCGAAAATTCCTCAGCAACAGAGGTTGCCATTTCCGTGCTAAACTTCCACACCTCACTCCATTCACCATCCCCGGTACCGTTCACTGCGCGAACACGCCATTCGTAGGTGATGCCTCCTTCCAGTTCATCTAAAATCTCAATACCTGAATCAGAAACGCCGGATGAATCGATCAGGGGTTGTTCCATCGATCCTTCCTCCGACAACTGAACCCGGTAGGTTTCAGCATATTCAGCTCCATCCCATTCAAGTGTCACTTCGTTAGGTTGGTCATCCGAACCATCTGCCGGCGAAGCAAGCTCTACGACTCCCGGAACCGGTAGGACTGTTTCCGCTATGATTTCAAGTGTAACAGGGGATTCCTCATTAGCTGCATCGTGGGAAACCTGAAGCCCGCCGGAATACTCTCCGGATTCTTTGGGATCGAAAACCACTTCAACCACGAAGGACTTTCCTGATGGAATGTTAAACTCTGAATCAGTATCAGTAAGGGTAAAACCTTCATCAGTATCATCCGTCAGGTGAAATTCACCGATTAAATTGGCCACTCCCGAATTTTCTAATTCTACTAATACCGTGTCTTTTTTTCCGGATTGAACCGTTCCAAAATCGACCCTCTCAGAATTCACTCTTAACTCAGCCGGTTCACTTAGCGGAATTGCTTTTGAAAATTCACTGGTATTTCCGTCACCATCGGTAGCAGTGGCAACAATATAATCATCGGTGGACACCTGCACGTAATCCGGGATCCTCAGGGTTCCCTTTTTTGTTGGATGTTCACTCTTTTGAACACTTAAATCATCAACTATATCCATTCCAAGATAGGTTTTACCCTGGCGTTCCCGATCTTCCACCAGGTAGAAATCTATCACCAGCGGTTGCTCGGCCTCCTTTTCATCCGTTTCAATTTGGTACGAGTAATTGATCTCTTCAAACGTCTCGTTATATTCGGTTTTATAACTGTCGATGACCGGGTAATCCAGGAGTCTATTTGCCCCTCTTACGCTACCCTCAGGGTCTGAACGTAACTCAATACCTTTACCGGAATTACCATATATGAGATTGCCACGGATGGTATGATTCAGAACTTCAAAATCTTCGCCTTCATTATCCAGCAAAATACCACTTGATCCACTGTGTGCAATAATATTCCCAAAACCGCCATCCTCCGGGTGCGGTTGGTCATCAACATCTTCCTCCGGGCCGTACCCAATAGTGGAGTTGAATGTTCCGGAACTCGAAAAGCCATTTACATAAATGGCATGGTCTGAGTTACCCTTCACTTCGCCCTCACGGTTCACCCCAAAATAGTTGCCGCGTACTTCAGTACTATCTGTTCCTGAGAGTTCAATTCCAATCCTGTTGTTCACAAAAATATTGGCAGCAGAGTTGTCCTGATATCCTTTTGTGTTACCGATTTTTACGTTATTGGCAGCATCAAGAAATATGGCCGTTTCATTGCCGGCATCCCGCCCGTTTTCATTTATACCAAACACATTACCCAGGATTTCAACGTCGGCGGTTGATGAAGACACACGAATGGCCCGTTTATTATTACCGAATATGTTTCTTTCCTCTTCTTCCGTGCCGCCTATTCTGGCAATTTTTGATGTATAAAAGCCGTAATCATTATCCATAATGATGTTCCCTTTAAGCTCAAGAGACTCGCCCAGCTGCCGCACACCCCATTCATGGTTTTTAATTTGATTTCCTGTAATAAGCAGGCCTTTGCCAACTGTTTCGATACCCGAAGCCCCGTTCCCCATACCATCTTCCAATCCTCTTACAGACGTACCGATGCCGTTATAACGAATTTCAATATTCTGATTTCCAGATGTAATACCGATGCCATTGGATTGATTATACGCAATCACGTTACGTGACTCATAGGCAACCCCCCCAACTGTAATATCAGATCCATCCAGAAGGATTCCGTTTTTTCCATTACCACGGTCGGCATAATCGTCATCGGTACCGATGTAATTCCCATAGATTTTTACTCCATCGCCCTTTACCGAAATACCGTGTTCACCATTCTGATTGATGTAATTTCTGTTCCCAATCCCCCCGATTATACCCGAGCCATTAAACAGAATACCGTGACCGGTGTTGTTGTGGATTGTATTCCTGTAAATTTCATTCTCTTTGCGTTCATCCTGTTTGATGTGCACTCCCTCACTTCCATTGAATGCTATGTTGTTCTCCTCTATCATCGTGTGATCCCCATTCAGCCAGATCCCATCATTTTGATTTCCGGCATGTTCCCCGCTTTCCAGAATACCAACCCTGTTATTTACGATTCGATTCGTCTGTGTGTCTTGCAAGGTTATGATCCCATGTTGTCCGGAATTCCCGATTACATTCCCATGCCGCTCTTCATCTCCGCCGATTACCACATCATCTGCGTTAATGAGTATTCCGGATGACTGATTTCCAAATGTGGCATCCGGGGATCCTTCAGGATCTACCCCAACCCAGTTAGACTTTACCTCTACCTGATCTGACCTAAGTACAATACCCGATCCTTTATTTCCGGATACATAATTACCCGCGCACTCCCCGCTTGAACAGCTTCCAATTTCCAGGTTACTAACATCCCCGGTCACATAGATTCCAGCCTCTGCATTTCCCGCAGTTTTGAAAGTCTGATCTGATTCAAAAACCCCGACTTTATTCTCTGTCAGGGTTACATGTTCGGCAGATCCCATGATATAGAGACCATTATTACCTGAATCTACTATAGTATTGTTTTCGGCATGTATTTCAGAAATTCCATCTAAAAGTTGCAGACCATTGCCACTGTTTCCGGACAACTCGCTATTTTCCGTTATACCGATGTGATTTCCGGTAATACTTACATCACCTGCTGAATGGACCCGAATCCCGTCATTGCTGAAATTACCGATAGTGAGGTACCTGATTTCTGAATGATCTGCGCCGTCTGCTAAATGAAGCCCGGCTGAAGAATCTCCGGCATTTTTTCCGTCGATGATTAATTTTGGAATTTCATCATCTTCAAGAAAAAGCGGATGGGATTCGCCGTTTATAACAACCTGTTTGGTGATTGCAGGAAGAGCTTTATTAGGAACAATCTCTGAAAAGCCCCCTGATTCATCTGAAAGTGGGATAAATTCAGAAATGTCAATTATTGTAGCATCTCCTGCAGCGTTCGCCTCCTCAAGAGCGGCCCTCAGCGTGCACTCATCTACATCTTCATCACCATTGATCGTTACGCTTTTGCCGGTGGAACAGGTTCCGTCTCCCGCAATTTCAGCACCGGCATCATCAAGTGAATTAATCGTAAATGTTTGCTGAGAAAAACCAGTCTTTGAAAATAATAATGCAAACATAGCTATGATTACAACTTCAAGAATATTTCGTATGGATAGTTTCATGGTTAAATTTCTCAATTTTTGTTGACTCATTATTATAAGAGCGTATACTATTTAAAATAAGTCCCAAAAAAATTCACTGAATCAACTCATACGCTCGGTTTTCTTAATACATATTAGCCCGAATTTCGCCGAAAAACACCCTGATACTCTTTAAAATCCCAAAATGTTGATATAAAATAGGGTCCTAAAATTTTTCAGGAAAAACTTCATATAATCACTGTGAGAAATCCGGGGTAGGGTTGCTCTGTTTTTATGTTTGAAAACTAATTCCATTAATCTGCGTAGAATGGTTTCGTTGATCCGGCCACAAAATCATTCCAGTCATGAAGAAAAAATCAGACCGATTCGAAAATCATTTACGAGATTCAGATGAAGATCCGCTGGATGCGTACATCGATAAAGTTGTGCATTCACCCTCGCAATCGTATAATAACCAGCACTCAGGCAACCAGTTCGGTAAAATCGTACTGGCCGTTGCTATTCTGATCGGCGGATACTACATGGTGTCGGGCATTGGTTCCTGGACGTTTTCCGCTTCCCCCATTGATGCCATCACCAGCACGGTTTCGGAAGCTCAGCCCAGCCAGGATCTTTTAAATCGCATGGGAGCTAAAATGGAGGAGATGGGATATGCTGGCCTTACTGACGACGATCTGCGCTCATTGCGTTCCGATGGGGTTACAGCTACCTATGTATCCAATGTGAGATCACTGGGCTTTACGGATCTCACGCTTGAAGATGCGCGCCGGCTTGCATCTTCCGATGCCTCCTCATCGTTTATGGCGATGATGATGGAACTGGGATACGATTTAAGCGTGGACGGTTTTGTACAACTGCGGGATGCCCGGGTGACCGCCTATTACACCAGCAATGTGCATGATTTAGGCTATCGCGACGTAACACCCGACCAGTTAATACGAATGCAGAAAATCGGCGTTTCAATCGATCTGATCGAGCAGCTTCAGCAGGAACGCGGCGAAGATGTTTCTCTTAAGGAGATTATCCGCTACAGGATTAGTAACCAGTGATTGGGGTTTAGTGGATTTGTTGATAGGTTGATTAGTGGATTGGTTATTGGTGTCAATTGGTGGATTTTAGTGGTGAATGCTTCCTTTTAAGTGCTTGTTTTTTAAACAATAACTCTACATTAAAAACTAAAAACTGCCACCTCGCAGGACACCCACCATTCCCAATCTCACCATAGCAGCATCTTCATACAAAAGACGCTCCCGCCACTTTTTAAAAACTCGTATGTGCTGAATTCATGAACGTAAAAACCGGCATCGCGCAGTTTCTGGTTTACGTCGGTGCATCCCTGCTGAATAAACACATTTTTGCCATCGGGGCAGCACGCGTTTACAGCAAACAACTTTTCTGCCTCCCAGGAAGTTGCCTCAATAACCGTATCAAACATTGCACGGATCAGTTCAAGCCCCTCTTCAGTAAATGCGTCGCTATAGACCAGCGCTGTCCTCTCATTTAGAATACAAAGGCAGGTATCCAGGTGGTAGAAAGAATCCCTTTGCAGCTCAAGGGCAACGACCGGAACATCAAACAGGTCTGAAATCTGGTCGTATACTTCAAGTGAACTCCGAAACCCGTATGCACCCCAGATCAACCCGTGCTTAAAATGCCAAAGAGCATCCCCCATTCCTTCGAAAGATTCCACGTTTCCCTGCACATGGTGCACCTGGTAGCCTTCCTGCCGATAGAACGTTTCAATATAAGGGACCTCACCTTTTCGCTGTTCGGCATTCATGATTGACATGAGAACGTGGCGGTTTCCGTCCGCATCGACGTAGGGCAGACTTTGATTTGCACAAAATACCATATCGGGATACCCCTCAACTCCATCCAGAACTTCAACATCCAGGCCAAGCTCTTTGTAGCCATCGCGAAGATGCCCCCATTCATTTTCTGCCTGCATTTTATCCACTTCACCAATCTGATTTTCCATATGTACATTTATCACATACTTCACATCAAAATGTGTGGGTGTAACCATCAGCACCCGTCCGGGAACCGGCATGGGCCGCAAATCTGAACGTTGGAAATCAAGTTGGTCAACGGAGGTAATTACGGTAGACATTCCTTTTCCTTTTCCTTTTTTATTTTTTATCGATTTCTCCCGCTGTGAACGTTTAGAAATAGCCAGCTATTTTTTGGTTAAGAAATGTAAGATTAAAAAATATGTAATGAAGCATCAAAAACCATCGTTGGAAATTTTTCATCTTGTTGATGGTCTCCTAAACATGTAGGTTCCCTTATGATTCTTCAAACTGATCTTTTAAACCAGCTTGCACCGCTTGAACTTAAAGCCCGAAAAATTGTTGAGGGCTTTGTTTCCGGACTTCACCGAAGCCCGTATCATGGATTCAGCGTTGAGTTTGCCGAACACCGCCCCTACAACCAGGGGGATGATTTCAAACATATCGACTGGAAAGTGTACGGGAAATCGGAGCGGTTTTATGTGAAGCAGTACGAAGCGGAGACAAATCTCCGCGCCCATATCGCCCTGGATGTGAGCAGCTCCATGTATTTCAAACACTTTGCCGACTGGAGTAAACTGCGCTATTCCATCCATTTTGCGGCGGCGCTTGCCCATATGATGAACCGCCAGCGGGATGCAACCGGCCTTACCCTGTTTGACGAAAAGATTCAGCTGCAGCTACCTGAGAAATCAACGCGAAGTCACCTTCGGCTGATTTTTAAGCATCTGGAAAATGAACTTAACCGCGAAAAAGAGAAGAGCCGCGAACAGCGGGCATCAGCCTCGGCAGAAGCCCTGCATTCCCTCGCAGAAAAACTGCACCGGCGCAGTCTTGTGGTTATCCTCACCGACCTGTTCGAAAACGTAGACGACCATGATGCATTAATATCTGCCCTGCGTCATCTGCGCCACCAAAAGCATGAGGTCCTTTTATTTAACGTACTGGAACATCAGAGCGAACGCGAGCTCGATTTCAGTGACGGAAAATTCCTGTTCCAGGACATGGAAACCGGTTCGGAAATGGAGGTTGTGCCGAGCCAGGTGAAAGAAGATTATCAAAAGAAGGTTGAGGAGTATACCCATAATTTTAAACTTGCCTGCAGCGATGCGCAAGTGGATTTTGAGGAGATTGACACTCAAAAGCCGCTGGATCTTGCATTGCTTGCCTATCTGAATAAGCGAAAACGACTGATGTAGGGTGGTTTAGATTTTAGTCATGAGTCATGAGTCATGAGTCTTGAGTTTTGAGTTTTGAGTTTTTGTCACTCACGACTCAGGACTCAGGACTCAAGACTAACCTCAGGTAACCTC
>JAWLEH010000047.1:0-5014 GCA_041686215.1 Balneolaceae bacterium
TACGATTTCAAAGGAGGTCAAATCACCCGTGAATATATTTCTGACCGTATTCTCCTACGATGGGGAGGAAAATAATGAGTTTCTGGCCGATGATGAGGCAATGATTCAGCTCGTTGATGATGTGGATGCTCTTCTTGAAAAAAAAGAGGCAAAGGGCGTGACAGTGGATATCCAGAATTTTTCGGCAAAAAATTCAGGTCAATACCTGCGGCTGCTGAAACGGTTCTCTGAAATATTAAAGCCTAAAGACCGTGAGATCATAGCCGTGATCCCTGCGGTGGATCCTGATTCGGCATATCTGGTCAACCAAATGGCCGAATACTTCGATTACCTGATTGTTACGGGCTACGATTTTCATGGGCAGGGTAAAGAAATGGGGCCTTTCTCAGTTCTTTACGAGACGGAAACATGGGATTATTGGAGCATCGAAAAACGGGTGACAGACCTGATGGCCGATGAACCCGCGTTTGAGCCTCAGCAGGTATTGATATCACTTGGGTGGATTGGTTCACTTTATGAGGAAACCGGCAGTGGAATCCAACATCTGGAATACAGATCTGTTGGCTTTATGAATAAGACGTTTCATGGTACTGATACAACTGCAATCTCATTTGGGAATGTGAAGATTCAGGAAGATAAAGCCTCAAGGACGAACTTCATAGAGTACCAAAATGAAGACAACAGCAACTGGAGGACCTACTATTTTACAGACACAACCAGTTTTACCTTTAACCTGGACTGGATAGAGAAGCAAGAATTGGGTGGAGTGGCAATCTGGACACTGGCGGATGCCGGAAATATAAAGGGATACTGGAATGCCATTGCGGAAACGTATGGACGACCGCCACCTTCGATCATGACCAACGTTCTGATTCCGCTCTGGGAGTTTATAGTGGATGAATGGCTTCATCCCTACCTGAGCCTGTTTTTGTCGATAATTATCGTTTTTCTGTTCCTGGGTGCTCTGATCTACATCAGCTACAAACGCAGCGTGCCCGAGTGGCTGAGAAAACTGGGTGTTTTTCTGCCGTTCATAATCTTTTTATTGATGCTGTTCAGCCTGCTTCATGATCTACTCGCTCACCTTGTAGTGGATCAGTGGGATGATCCTGTAAAAACAACGCTAAGCCTGGTGTTTGGCTCCCTGCTGCTGCTGATTGCCCTTTGGTACTGCGTGCGGGTGTATTATTTTGATAGGAAAAGTGTACCCTAACACTTTAGATTTAAGATCAGGCAAAATTTGGACGGGCTTTTTAAATTCAATGGGGCATAACATTTTTAGATTTAAACAACAGTAATAAACACAGTTTTTTATAACAATTCCTTGATATCTCAGTGATAAGAGAGAATAATGAATTATCTCTGGTTTTAAACAGCTAAACCGAGCTTCATTCTGGAAATGTCTTGTAAAGTTTGGTAGTCCGATATCTGTATTTCTATCGCCAGCAGTCTGCAAAGAAGGTTAACCTTGAACTCTTCTTTTTTTTCCTGAGGGATTCCACTTACAAATTGGTCTAATTGATTTTGTGCCAACTTCAGGTTAGAACGTCCTGCAGACAGTCCGTTTCTGAACCATCGTTTCATTTCAGGAAGGGAATGTGTAATCGCTGCCTTCACATAATCTTGGTCTTCCGTTCGGAAATTTGACTCGAAATTATTTGCAAAGTTTTGCAAAGCAATGTTAGCGATTACTGCATCATTGCCTTGGATAAATGGTTTTATAAATAGTTGCTCAGACCAGGAGTTAAAAGACTCTTTCGCTTTATACCCAAACGCCAGGTTATCGCCAAGAAATACTTCCCCTGCCTTCGCAACATTATCAATCATGACTAATGTTTTAGATTGTTCGTCAAGCCGAAAGTTCTTGGGGTTAAAATAGCGAAGAAGTCTGTCACCATTTCCAGAGATAATGTCTACAGCAGACGCCATTCCAAGCTGCTGCATTTGTCCGGGGTCATCCCATATCTGTGCTATTGGATTAGATCCGTCTCTCAGTTCTCTAATTCCTCTCATGCCACGCTTTTTTGTGACTTTGCGTTCTCCTGACTTGTATTTGGCTAATATATCTTCATAGTCTTCACCAGATACATAAGAATAAATTACAGTTGGGGGAGTTCCGATACCATCTATCACATTTTGTTTTCGTTTAGCGTCGGAAGCAGCTTCACCCGCATAATTTCTTACGATCTCTTGAATGGTAGGTAATTCGTTGTCTGTTGCCAGTCTGGCGCGTGAAGTTATTGCGTCGGCATATTCTGCATCTTCTAAATATTCATCACCAGCATTTGATTGTAAAACTGTATTCATGAGTTCGGAGATTACTACGACTTCATAACCCCAACCTTGATTTCCCTTTACAACGACAGGTTTAGAACCATCCGAGATGATTGCTACGCCCTGACCGGATCCTTCAGTTACTTTTGCTTCAGTTGCTGATCCCCAGTTCGTATCTCTAACAGTAAGGCGCTGCACTACCGGTGGTGCAGATCTTTGCAGAGTTTCGGATGTTCTTGCAGATGCTGAGAAAGTTTGAACCCTGCTTTTGGACCTCATCTGTGATACTTTAGATCCCATCTGATCAGCTTCATTTTCCAGCGATTTATCCTCGTTGATCTGGAAACTGTCCAGTTTCATTTTTGGCTTCACCCGTCCCTGCTTCTGTTGAACCACATGCCACGCCTCATGTGGCAGATGCTTCTCTTGTCCGGGGCCTACGTGAATGTCGCTTCCCTGTGCATAGGCGTGGGCATTAAGCTGTGCCGGTTTCGAGGAGTTGTAGTGAACCTTCACATCGTCCATCGAAATACCCGATTGAAGTTCTACTCCATCTTTGATGTGATCTGGCAAGCCGTTCGGATTCTCTTTACGCTGAACCGGGGGATAAAGAAAACTGCCGGAGAAGTTATTTTTACTGACAAACTCTGCAACAGGTCGCCTGCCAGCCGATGATTTAACGCTCTTTCCTGTATCGGGATGATGTTTCATATCAGATTTTTTATGAATAGTTACCAGGAGGATAGCTTCGCCATGATTCTGCTTACTTCGGTTGCGGTTTCGCCTTTTGTGATCCGGCTTCTTGCTTTGCCAGGGTCGCGGCCCAACGCTTTGATGATCAGCTCGGCCTGGAACTGTTTCGAAGGTGGACCATTCACAAGCCCGTCCAGAATCCCCTCTGCCATATCCTGGCGCTTAATTTTGATCTTTTCTCCAACACGCGAGGTTAGTTTTTCAATGAGAGCCTTTTGTTCTGCGTCTGTTTTCCGGGCATCCTCAGGATTCAAGCCCAACTCTACAATTGTGGAAATGGCTTCAAATTTGTGGGGCCCGTTAGATGTGATTTCCTCAACCAGAGCCTCGGCAAATCCACGCCGCTCAGCTTTGCGTTTCGATCGGCTGTGAAAATATTTAAAGGCCACAATTCCAAGCCCAAGCAGTGCGGCAGCAACCCCGGCAACAGCCGCAACGGCTCCCAGGGAAAGGACACTTAGTGCAATCAGTCCTAAAGTACCCGCGGTAATGGCGGCAGCACCCGCGCCAATAACTAATTTCGAACGTGATATGGACGTATCGGTTTGTTTTTTAGCATAATCCAGTGTTTCCAACATGTCATCATCCTGTATTGCAGGCGCAATTTTCCGGAGCTGTTTCTTTTGAATGTTGCCGGTAATGAGCCCATAAAGGCCAAGAGCCACACCAAAGGACCCAAACAGGATACCAAGTGCGCCCCCCGCTATCGCAACGCCGGCGCCGCCACCTGCACCCGCAACGCCGCCAAATGTTTCTACAATCCCGGCAGTACTGGCGGCTACCCCGCCAATATTATTCAATGTGTCTCCTACATCCAGCACGGAAGACGCTTTATCCCGCCTCCGGCCACGGGCGTTTCCAATTGCATCAATAAGTTTGGCAACGGCACTTGTGGCAGATTCTGCCTTTGCATCGTCGGCTATGGCCATAATCTCGGCAGCAAGACCTGCAGCACCGGCTTCAACCGCGATGTGGGCTGCCGGATTTGAATATTCTGCGATCAATGATAAAGACTCGGATAAGGTACGATCGGCCTCAATTACAGCAGCCAATCTGGCGTCAAAAACTGCATCCATCTCAGCATCCGATGTGTTTGCAATGACCATTGCAGACTCAATCCCTGTACTTGCAATCAGGTCAAGTTCCGCTCGAAATGTCGCTGCCGCACCCCTTGCATCGTCAATGGCACGAGCCGCTCGTGAACTGCTTACAGGAATACTGCTTAACAGCCCTGCAAGGTTTTCGATAAGTAAAACTGCATTCGTTGATTTGAGGATGAGAGAATCAGCTGCTTCCTGTGCCATAGCCCGCTCAGCATCCCGGTTTGGCATTTGAGGTTGGGGAAGGGCTTGAATTTGCTGAGGTTCCATGAGTTCTGGATCGCCGTTCCGCTGGATGGTTACCTCGTGATTTATTCTCTGATTTAGCTCGCTATTTGATTCAAATTCCTTTTTTTGAATGATTTTTTGCCCCATCACATCCGCTTCACTCTCAAGCGCATCGTCATCATTGACAGACATGCCAGATAAACGCATGGTAGGCTTCACCCGTCCCTGCTTCTGCTGAACCACGTGCCACGCTTCATGGGGGAGATGTTTTTCCTGGCCCGGACCCAGATGAATATCGGTGCCCTGTGCATAGGCGTGGGCGTTAAGCTGTGCCGGTTTCGACGAACTGTAGTGAACGTTAACGTCATCCATCGAATACCCCGACACGGATTCTGCACCCTCTTTTAGTTGATCAGGCAGCCCGGTTTCGTTTGGTTTCTTTTGAATGGGAGGTGATAGCGAAACACCAGATCGACCCGGTAAAGATTGGCGGGCCGTAGCAGCCGGAACTACTCGTTTTTCAGGTTGGGCAGCTTTACTGGATTCCATTTGCTTTTAACCTGAATTAAATCAAATCGAACCCATAGACGCAAACTTATTTTGTACACTATTTTTGTACGTAATTTTTGATAAAAGTTAATATAGGGACTCCATTAAAG
>JAWLEH010000047.1:5114-23716 GCA_041686215.1 Balneolaceae bacterium
AAACCGTACGTTCATGAAAACCTTTTAATAATTGAATCCCAGTCTTCGGTCTCTCCATTTTTGATCTGTTTTCTGCTTATTTCTATTTCAGTTTTTTGGTCTTCAGAAAGATCAAGCCAGAAGTCTTTATTCTCGCTTTTCAGCTCTGCCAAAAGTCTCTCTAACAACTCTGTACTTTCGGTTTCAAGAATGAGCCGGGTGAGTTTTATCTTTAGTGTTTTGTTATCCATAATCAAAGATTTTATTCAAGATAAATAAATTCATTCACACAAACATTTTTGTTGATTAGCAAAACCTTCTTCTTCTTCTTCTTATACAATCCGTAAATTTATTCAGGCTATTTTTAATTTAATGAGAATAAATAGATCGGTGATGATATCAACAAGTTATCCAATTCTTTAATTTTAGATTCAGTATAACCTCCAATATGATTTCCAGACCAGGTTCGTTTGGGAACGAAGAACTCTTATATTCTGAAAGTTCAAACGAACATTTTATCGCTATACAGTCTATGATTCAGATCAATAAAATTGCCGGTATACTAATTTTTATCGTCACTCTGTCTGCCGGTTCACTTCAGGCTCAAATTCCAATTTTAATTCATGATGAGGATTTTCGTCAGGATGCGGTAGTTGCAATCGACTCGCTCTATAATCGGAATGTGGAGGCGTCAAACCAAATTATGGACACATGGAAAAACCGCCACCCTGAACACCCAATCTGGGAGATTTGGGACGCAATGGAGTTATGGTGGGTAGTTCTCGAGGATCTGTACGATCACTCCTACGACGACCGCCTGATGGAGGCGATGCAGCGAAGCGATTATGCAGCGGGGCAGCTTTTGAACCGCGAATCGAATCACCCTGATGCACTGATCATTCGTGCACTGGCAAACGGGTATATTGCCCGGCACTACTCAAACCGCGACAGCTGGCTTGCCAGTGTAAGAACTGCGCGTAAAGCTTACAATTCCTATTCCACATTGATGGAGGTAGAGCCCGATTTTGCAGATAATTTATTTGTCAGAGGAATGATTTCCTACTATGCCGCCTATATTCCTGAGGAGTACCCGGTAGTGAGGGCCGTTTCGTGGTTTATGCCGGATGGTGACAGAGAGGAGGGGCTTCGGGAAATTGAAAAGGCTACAGAAGAAGGCGTTTTTTCACAGCCGGAAGCAACCTATTTTATGGGAAATATTTTGCTGAACTACGAACAGGAAACAAACGCTGCCCTGGGGTATTTTCGTAAACTAACCGGCCGGTATCCTGACAATGGGTACTACCGCAGATTACTGGTACGTACACTTTCCGAACAAAATCGAAACGAGGATGTACTTGCAGAGATTGAGCGGGCAACTGACCGATGGCAGGAGAAGCCGGAGCAGGAGAGGAAAATTCTTTATGAGGAACTTCGGTTTTGGGAGGGGCGTGCTCTATACCGGATGAATCTGTATGATGATGCTCTTCGGGCATTTAATAGTGCAATAGAGCACGGTAAAGAGTTGCCGAACCGGCCAGACCGCCTCTACTATTCGGTGGCCAATTATTATGCCGGGCTTACAGCGGAAGCCATGCAGAACAACCGTGCTGCCAAAGAGTACTACACTGAGACGGTTGATCAAAATGTGGAAGGAGATTTTAAATCCCGTGCACGTGAACGGCTTCGCCAGCTTTAAGTGATGGTGTTTCCTATTTTAAACGAAAAAGAAACCTTGGAAGTAACTACTCCCGATCCAGGGTTGAATGTTCTTTCAATAAACTGAACCCTGTTGTTTCGGTCGATGGTAAGCAGGGACGAACAGCGGGTACCGTAGTCAGCAGTTTTGATGAAGGCCGGCGATACAGCGCGTTCCATTTCAGGGGAAAGGCCGGTGTCTGGAAGTTGCTCTTTTGGAAAAGGGTCAGACTGTTGCAGCAGCTCAAAAACAGCTTCACGGTCAATCTCTCCAGACTGGATGGACGTTTTGAACTCCTTTTTTGCCAGTTCCACTTTAGGCCATGATGTATCTAAAAAAGCATTACTGATCCCATGTAATCCGGGTGAAATTTCTTTGGCCGACTTGCTCTGATTGGAAACGTAGAACAGTTTTTCCGCGGATCCTGCGATTAAATTAAACCCCGAGAAGTTGTTTTTCTGCTTTTCAATACTATGAATACGTTCACGGATGGATTGGTCAGAGGTTAAAAATTCCGGAATGATGGCGCCCCGGGATTTATCCCCTTTTACAGGTTCGTATAAATTCCGGTAGTTTGTAACGGCTCCGAATTCACCATTTTGGGAGATTCCCAGCCAGGTCCCGCCGGCTTCCAGGTCTTTCCCTGCAACAAATTCAGGATCCGTATCCCATACATGCGCCTGCTTTGTTGGCCGTTGATAAAATTCATCCCGGTTACCTGCTAAGATAAGTGGATATGAGGGGAGGTCACGGAAACTGAAAACAATGAGGCACATATAAAAAATTTAGCTGTGATTAATACCTGTATAAGATTAAATTAAGTTAATCTAAGAGCTGAATTTAAAACTATTTGTAACAATTTGGAGTCGTTTACGAACCACAGGTAACTTCAAATGATTTTAGATAAATCAGGTTTCTGATTCAGTCCAGAAATTTCAATATTCTTTTTACAGAACTAACTTAATACATTCCTTTCATGTTTGGATCGGATACGGCCAAAAGAGATCTTTTTTTGATTACATTAGGCCTACTTTCGGCTGCATTTTTTTATGGGTTTTATGCAGGTGTCCATCCTTTGAATATAGCAGACAGCTCATTAGGAGAAGATGCTGCAACAGAGCGGGTTACCACGGAACTAAACCGCATGGGCTACACCGAGGTGAAATCTTCTTTAACCACCTATCAAATAAACAGTGATATCCTTGATTTGGTTCAGGTGCAGCTCAATGAAAGTGAGTTTGAAGGGTACGGGGGCAACAGTCTTGTCCGGCGGGTTATGCCGGCATTCAAATGGTCTTCTCAGCGTCAGTTGCAAAGAAAAGAGTCCCAACCGGATACAGCAGATACATCCGGAGACGACCGGCTGGTAACTGCAGACCTATTTGAAAACGGTGAGTTGATGGCTCTTCGGAATCCCGGTTCGGTATTGCCACACCGGATAGTGGAAAACGGATACTTTGAGCAGTATCACCCGGAGATATCAGTACGGATTCAGGCGGCACCTGTAGACTCTTCAATGGCAAACCGATTTCGGTTCAGAATACCTCCTGAAGAAGTTACTCAAAGAGAAGACCAGGGGAATGGCAGGCGCCCGCAATCCTTATCTCAGGGCGGTTTGGATGAATTTGTGGTTCTGAATCAGGAAGATGCAGTCCAAATAGCACAGTACCACCTGGAACGGTCCGGCTGGCCTGCGGGTCAGTTCGAAGCCGGTTATCCTGAAGAAACCTCAACTGGCGGATCGGATGTTGCACGGATTGAATTTTCGGGCACACTACCGGAAATTTCTCCATCCTCCATACAGCTTACGGTAGAGGTGCTCCCATCTGCGGCTCTTCTGTCGATGGAATATAGCCTGGTAAGCGAAGTTACCGATACTGCTGAAACATGGAGTGAAATACGGTTTGCTGTTACGGTTATTACCATCTTTTTGATTACAATCTGGCTGCTTGTGCTCTTTTTTGTTCGTCTTCGTCTCCGTCTCATCGATATTAAACTATCTGTTCTGGCCGCTGTGTTTGCCGGTTTCACACTGCCCCTCACATTTTTAATGCGCCAGGTTTTTGCTTTTGTATATACATACCAGCCCATATCCATACAGGAAGGATTTGGTCTTTTTCTGGGCCTCGGGTTTATGGCTGCCATCAGCTCACTTGTTTTCTTTATTACAACGGCCATAGGCGATTCGCTTACACGGGAAAACTGGATCGAAAAATTAAAAACATTCGATCTTGTGCGTATATCTATGGTCTATAACCGGCCTGTAGGCCTCGTGCTGGTTCGTTCTGTGGCTTACGCCTACCTGCTGGTGGCAGTGATTACCGGGATTCTTTACATGATGCCGGAAGGCTATATTACGGTGGCCGAACAATTTCGGGGGAATCAAACTCTTTTACCATCTCTGGAAATTGTTGTCATCAGCGTTCTTCTCTACCTGATCATTGTTCAGGCTGTATTCATGATTTCAGTTGGCAAGCTCAGCTCCATCACAAAAAAACCACTGTGGATTGTGGGTCTGAGCGGGCTCATGTTTATACTCCTGCATCATGTTCCCGTAAATTTCGGACCGTGGTCAGCCGATTTATTAATTATTGCCGCTACAGGTCTCACCTCCGGGGTCATCTTCTACAAGGAGGATTTTTTAACTACATTTCTGGCGCTTGCACTCATGGGGATTCATCTGCTTGCGGCCGGAGGCTGGGTGATGGAGGCATCGCCAGATGCATCCGTCTTTTATGTTAGCTTATTGATTACATTCATCTTACTGGTGCTGGGGGTCCTTGGATTTTATAACGGTGAACCTGCCGAAAAACTACCTGAATATGTGCCGGAATATGTAAATGATCTGAAGCGTGATGAACGTATAAAACAGGAGCTTCAAATTGCCCGGACGGTACAAAAATCATTTCTGCCGGGAACCATGCCAAACGGAAAGGGAATTGAAATTGCCGCCATTTGTAACCCCGCTCTCGAAACCGGCGGCGACTACTATGATTTTATTGATATTGATGATCACCGACTTGCAGTAGCCATAGGTGATGTTAGCGGGAAAGGAATAGAAGCTGCTTTTTATATGACGTTTACAAAAGGAGTACTTCATGCATTGTGTGGCGAATACACCTCATCAGCCGATATACTTGCAAAAATTAACAGCCTTTTCATAAAAAATGCCAGAAGGGGAACATTCATTTCTTTAATTTTTGGCGTTATTGACTATCGGAACAGTACATTTAAATTTTCACGAGGCGGCCATAACCCACTGTTGCACTTTTGTAGCAGTTCAGGAAAAATTAAAGAATATAAACCATCAGGAATTGGGCTTGGAATGGCAAATGAAGATCTCTTCCGCACCCATATTTCTGAGTCGTCAATAGAGTTGAAGAGTGGGGATATTTTGGTTCTTTTCACAGATGGTGTGGTTGAGGCTACAAACTCTAAAGGCCTTTTTTATGGTGATGAACGGTTGCATAGTGTAATAAAGCGTTCTTCAAGGCGTTCGGCAGATGAGATTATTGAAGCGTTATCTGCGGATTTAATGACATTTGGCGAGGGGTCGGAACTGCACGATGATATGACGGCCATTGTAATTAAGAAGACATAAACAGCTAAGATTTGTATCTTGATAGCATGAAATCAAACAAAGTATTTTCTACACTTATCGTAATCCTTTTTTTGCTACCGGCGGCCGGGTTCACGCAGTCACTGGAGCCAACCAGCCTCGAAACGGCACTCACATCAGCCCGGGAAACAGGAAAAAAAGTTCTGATTGATGTGTACGCGGAATGGTGCCCGTATTGCGAAAGAATGCACACCGAAATTTATACAGAAAATGAAGTCATTACTGCGATAGATGAGCACTACTACCTGGTAAAGATCAATATTGAGTCGGATGAGAAAGTAAACTATCTCGGTAATGAAATGGCTGAAAAGGAATTTGCCCAAATGCTGCAAAGCACCAACCTGCCAACCACATATTTCATGAACGGAGATGGTGAATTATTAGGGAAACAACCCGGGGTTATACCGGCGGATGTTTTTGAAGATCTGCTGTATTTTGTTGGCAGCAACGCTTTCGAAAATCTCACCTTTGATGAGTACAGAAACCGGGATTAAAAAGCGTTTATAAGCACGATTGATTTTTTATGAGCAGAAGCCAGTCTGTAGAAGATTATTTAAAGGCAATATATAAATTAGAGTCCGAATTAGACGGAAAGGGGGTTCCCACCTCCAAACTTGCCGCAGAGATGGATGTTGCCAACGCTTCTGTCACAAATATGATAAAGCGACTCGATGACCTTGGAATGGTTAATTATGAGTCGTATTACGGGGTACGACTGACAGATTCCGGTCGTAAAATTGCTCTTGAAATGATTCGTCATCACCGGTTACTGGAACTCTACCTGGCTGAAATGCTCGGATATACCTGGGACCAGGTACACGACGAAGCGGAAAAGCTGGAGCACCATATCTCGGAGAGGTTTGAGGATAAAATTTCTGAACTTCTGAACGATCCTAAGTTCGATCCACATGGCGATCCCATACCGACCAAAGAGGGGCATATACCCAAACTTGGATTAAAGACTCTTATTGAGCTGAATAAGGGAGAGAAATCGGAGGTACGGAGAGTTAGAAATCAAACACCCGAACTGCTTCGCTACCTTGACGAATATGGCCTGATACCAGGGGCCAGCGTCACAGTAATTAAAAAAGAACCGTTCGATGGTCCACTGGAACTACAAGTAAACGGGAATAGAATTACACTGGGGCACAATATTGCAGCGGATATTTTGGTCGGGGTAAGTAAATAACATTGCGTTATCCACTGTGGTCCAGTGGGTTAGGATAGATAAACTCATAGTTTAATTCCTCTTTTAGTTTTGTGTTAGAAATAACACGACTCACAGATTCAGTGGATGGATCGAAGGTTGGCGGGGTGAGGTTGTAGTGCTCGGCTGCAGACTGGTAGAATGTTTTCCGGGGAGGGTGGCCGTCGGATACGGCATTGTAAACGGCAGGTTTGAATTCGTCGCTGAGTATCGTTTCAACAATCCCGATACAGTCGTCCTGGTGAATAAGATTCACCGGCTTATTGGGTGAGGAAAGATTATTCTTTCCGGCAAGATATCGCACCGGGTGCCTGTCGTATCCATAAAGCCCGCCAAAACGAAGAACAACCGTCTCAAAATAGTTTGAGTTGAGTAAGATCTGCTCAGCCTTTAAAACAGCTTTTCCGGAAGGACGGGATGTATGATCCGGATCGGTATCTTCTTCAGAATAGACTCCTTCATCCCGGGGATACACGGATGTGGAACTGGCAAAAATTATTTTCTTAGTGCCATGGTTGGCGACGGATTCTAACCTCGAACGAACTGCCCGGATAGTATCTGGATAAGAATTTAAAACATCCGGATTTCCCCTGCCGGGAGGAATGTTTAAAAAAAGGAGGTCAC
This sequence comes from Balneolaceae bacterium, assembly GCA_041686215.1. Lineage (GTDB taxonomy): Bacteria > Bacteroidota > Rhodothermia > Balneolales > Balneolaceae > SW132. The sequence continues at coordinate 12,240 of JAWLEH010000047.1, forward strand.
TTTCCCAGAATCGGTTTTCAGCATCTCCGCTAAGATGATTCGGCGCCACGATCAAATAGGGTGTAATTCCATTGCCGTCAAGTATACCCAGTTTCTTCTTGGATGTGGTAGATCCCAAAACAATATGATTTTTACGCAAAAGAGCTTGTCCAAGCGGGAACCCTAACCATCCGCAACCTAAAATCGAAATTTTCATTTATATCTTCTGTTTTAAATGGGTTTGAATGTATAAACTAAACTCAGCAATTGAAAATAGTTCCAGGAACATTGCCATGAAGAACAGAAACAGGTGGTTTTGTTCGTTAATTTTCAAACCCTTCTAAACGTATTTCATTAAATCTTCTTACGTTTATTGTATTCTTATGAGGCTTTGCACCGCGGCGCAGTAACAGCGGGCAGATGGGAAGTATTGCAAAGCAACCTTTTGATTAATGAGTAAAATAGCTGCTAACAATCTCCCTTTGGTTTCGGAATAATTACCGTGAAGTACAATTTTGACATTGAAAAATGAATAGTAAAATAGCGATTGTTGGTGCCGGAATCACCGGGCTTACGGCAGCACACCGGGTAAAAAAATCTGGAAAAAAAGTTCACCTGTTTGATCGTAAACCTGAGCCCGGTGGTGTGATTGGTACTGAAGATTCGGCGGGCTGGCGCTATGAGCTTGGGCCAAATACGTTGCTTTTAAAAGATCCGGAAGTGGAAAAGCTGATTAATGACCTGAATCTGACGGATCGGATTGTTACAGCTAATCAGCAGGCTTCAAAGCGGTTTATCGTAAAGGAAGGGCAGTTGCACGAACTACCAACATCTTTTTCCGGATTTCTTAGTACCGCGTTATTTTCAGGACGTGCAAAACGCCGTCTTCTCAGAGAACCCTTTGCAGGAAAGGTTCAGCCCGGCGCTACTGTAGCTCAATTCTTTCATCAACGTTTTGGGGCAGAAATTTTAAACTACGCCGTAAACCCATTTATTGCAGGTATATACGCGGGAAGTCCCGACCAGCTATCACTGAAACATACATTTCCTGCACTTCATCGAATGCAGCAGGAGTCAGGTTCGGTTTTGTTGGGAGGGATCAGGAAGATGATAAAAGGCAGAGACTCAAATAAACCAAAGAGAAGGCTTATTTCTTTTCAAACAGGACTTCAGGAGCTTCCAAAGGCTCTTATCTCTGATCTTGAGGATACCCGCCTGAATCAGGAGATAAAGAAAACGGAACACAGATCCGACGGTTGGTTTCTTCAAACGGAGTCAGCGGAGTACGGGCCATATTCGGATGTGGTAATAACGGTTCCGCTCCATAAGTGGAACCGGGAACTGCTTCCTTTTCAGCATCATGAGATACAAACCATAAAGTCTGTTACGTATCCGCCATTATCAGTGTTAGTACTGGGTTATAAAAAGGAGGATATTGAACACCCGCTGGACGGGTTTGGATTTTTGGTTCCGGAAAAAGAAGGGCGGTCTGTACTTGGAGCTCTGTTTACATCCACACTGTTTAAAAACCGGGCACCGGCCGGGTATCATCTTCTCACCGTATTTATTGGCGGATCACGCCAACCGGAACTTGCCGGTAAAACGAGTGCTGAGCTGCTGGACCTTACAAAAAAAGATCTGGCCGACCTTATTGGTTTGAAAGATGCCCCGAATTTTAACAAGCATATCTATTGGCCCCGGTCCATCCCGCAATATCACACAGGGTACGATGATGTACTGGCGGTTTTTGATTCTCTTGAAAAAAATAACCCCGGACTACATCTTGCTGGAAACTTCCGGGGTGGGGTATCGGTACCAGACTGCATTAAAAACGGACTGATACTGGGTGAAAAACTGGCCGCGGGATAAATTACTCGTATGTTCTGGATGAAAACATTTCGAGCACATTCTGTAGTAGATTCTGTCCGATCTTTGTGAATTTCTCCCCGTTACCGAACGCTAAAAATCTCAATAATACCCGCAGATCGTTCAATAATAGCGGTGGGTTGTTAACCAGGGTTTCACTTTCTATAATGAAATCCCAGTTGACATTATGTTCAAATTCCACACCCTCTTTTTCCATTCGTTCTTTATATATATTGGCGATCAGTCCGTACCCGATGGTTGTTGGATGAAGGCCATCGAGGCTGAAAATTCCGCCTCGGTCAAGTTGCCTGCTGTTTTCTTTTAGCCGAATGTAATCTGTAGATATTCGTGGTTGCTCCGGATTTTCTGCAAGATATGCTGTTTTTGGATTGTTCCGCAACGCTTCAATAAATAGCTTCGGAAAAGGTTGAACCTTTTCAGCTCCTAAACGGCGGCGCGCAGCAGCCGAAACATACCGGCTCACAGGCACAACATAAAAACCGAATTCCTCTGCCTGTTCATATATGATTTTGTTGTACTGGTCTACATGCTGGTCGAGTTTAATGGCCTGCTCTTTTGTGAGGTGGGGATGCTTATCAGGGTCAAAATCTTCGTCCCAAATCCAAAACCGCGAGTAGTAATCAAAATACCCGGTGCGTGGCTTTGTTTTGTCGTTATTCACTCCCCGAATGGCCGGAGGGATGGTCAAGTACGGTATTGTGGGTACAAAAACTCTCTTGACACTAATTTTTGAAAGCTTTTGGAAGAGAATACGGATTTCATCTTCAAAATGCTCTGGGCGAAATAGCGTGCAGGTACGTTTTCCGTGCGGGACGTTCAGGTCGTTTTCTTCAGAATAAATCAGTTCCAGGTTAGTGACAGCACCCACAATGTTATTATGGCCAATGCAACAAATCAGGTTTTCAATCCCGCCGTCCTCCCCAATTTCTTTCACATTGTCAATCATGGTTTTTTCACGCCTCTTCTTACTGTATGAGGGATTCAGCACCAAACGTCCGGTTACATATAAAGCATTGTCCGGCAATACACTGAAAACCGTATATCGAGGTTTCGTTTTTGTAATTTGGTCAAAGCAGTACTTCTCATGTAATAGCCATGCATCGCTGATTGAGAGTCCCCAGATAGCCTGGTTCTGATAAGGAAATTCACGGTCAATATTCAGCGGTTTTTTTTCGCCTTCCCAATAGGTTTTAATCCTTCGAAGTGTGGAGTAGAGATGTTTCCCCGCTCTCAAATATTCATTCCACGTAATTTCTTCACCAAATTCTTCTGCCATTGCCCGTACCAACATTTCAATGTTGATCGGGATACCGGTTTGGGCAGTAAAAACCGGGCTTTCAAAGGTTGTTTCGCTTCCCATAGCCTGTGAAAGCAAGGCAGGAAAACTCAGGTCCGTGCGATATATACCGCCATTCTTAAAACCCTGAGCCATACTGTCGCCCATGGCAACAAGCCGGTGTTTATAAAAAGTCCGTCTGCTAATCACGTAATGAATTTGTTATCTTTTAAACCAGTGAATAGTACAATTTTGACCTGAACTATAAATCACAAAAATGTCAGAACCCGAAAATAATCTGCAAGCTTTTAGAGAACAGCGGCAGGAGATGAACAATAAGATCCTTGATTTGGATCACTTAGGAATAAAACGATTTTTTAACCTGGATTCCAATACCTATAAAGATGGAGCGTTGCCGGGTCAAACTAAAGAGCTTCTTGGGCTCGTAGCTTCAGCTGTGCTTCGCTGTAACGACTGTATCGACTATCATCTCGAGCAGTGTGTAAAAACCGGTTCAACAAAAGCCGAAATTGTGGACGCCCTGAATGTGGCTCTGGTAGTTGGCGGTAGCATTGTTATTCCTCACCTGAGACATGCCATACAAACAATTGAACAACTTGAGGACGAGGGTACGCTCTAAATGATACGTCTCGTGGTATTGGCTGTAGTTTTTGTGATAATTGGTGTACCCGGGTCGGTGTACGCCCAGGTGCTTCCAGAGGAGAAGTCAGAAGGCACCATGCAATCAGTCTATCCAATAGTGGGGTTTTCATCGGATATTGGCTGGTTTGGTGGTGGTATCTACCAAAGGATAAACTACGATGATGGTGTAGACCCCTTTCTTTCTAATACCATTGCGGATCTCACCGGTTCAACAAACGGCAAATGGTCTGCCATGTTTGAATATGAGCGCATTCGGATGCTGAACAGGCCGCTTCGTACAAAATCATCAATTGAAATAGATCGCGACCCGATCTATAACTTTTTTGGTATAGGAAATAACTCTGAGTTTTCCGGATCCGGTTTTGATGAGGGAATCTATTACTTGATGCAGAAGCAGGTTGCGGGAACCTTCGAAATCAGGTCTCCGTTAAGCATTTTTTCGAATGTCAACCGTGTAGATGGTATAGTCAGGCTTGCTCTGTCGTACACCGAAAATGAAGATAACGGGGGCGATACACCATTCTTTACGGACCAGCCAATGGGCAGTGATGGCGGCATCATTGCTTCAGCAGGTTTGGGCTTGGTATACGACAGACGTAATAGCGAATTCGATCCCCGCTCAGGAATCCGGGCGGAAATCGGTGCAGATTTTACACCGTCTGCAGCTATAAATGATTATGGGTTTTCTAAATACTATGCTGAACTGAAAAGCTATACCAAGCTTATTGAGGACGTAATCTTCGCCCAAAAACTTTCTGCGACGTATAGTTATGGCTCTACCCCATTTTATGAACTTCCGGCACTTGGTAATAAAAATGGACTCCGTGGGTTTGCTATGAATCGTTACCTGGGCGATCACTCAGTTTTATATATGGCAGAAGTGAGAAGCTGGATTTTCCGGTTTTTTCACGATGAAATAAAAATCGGAGGACATGCTTTTTATGATACCGGACGGGTATTTTCTGATACGGATACCCCGCGATTTCTGGAAAGCTGGAAGCGTACAATCGGTGTTGGTGGAGCGATGTCAGCATTTACTTCAGATCTGATTTTCAGGGGCGAAATCGGGTTTTCTGAAGAGACTTACCGAATTTACGCCGGGGTGGGCTTTGCGTTTTAACTGATTTGATTTACAATCAAGACAATTAACAGTTACATATTACATGAGTTCTTCTAAAGTTTTGTGTACAACACCGTCGAACGTTTGTGGTGATTTTATCTATTTTTTGGAGAAAAATTCCGAACGTTTTCTGCATATGCCACTTGAAGAATTTGAGCTTTCACCTGATAGAATGGCTGAAAAAATGCTCGCAGAGAATGTGGATAATTTTACCTTTGTCGTCTATGGCAACCTTAGAAATGCCACCTATTTCTACAACTGGATAGACCAACAGAACCTGGTTGATGAGTTTCGAAACCTGGTTCACTTAACATTGGACGAGCCCGCCTCAGACTTTCTTGAAGATCGCGGGATACCGGCTATTCAACCCCGAAAAAATGCCCGGCCAATTGATCTTCTCGAATTTATGCTGCGTATTTCTAAAGAAGGAAAAACGCTCTACCCGGCATGTTCAAACCGGGCTGAAGAGATGCCGGGATTATTGCAAGAGCTGGAAATGGATGTGGCGGAGTTTACTATCTGCCGGGAGAAAGGATTGAGTACAGACAGGGTAGAGGAATTTCAGATAGAATGCTACAGGAACCCGCCGGAAGCTGTATTATTTCATAACCGGTCATCGGTGAACCGTGCCCTCGCTGCATTTCCCGATTTGAATTTCAAGCAAATGACAATCTTCTCAGGCAGTGCAGGTGTAACGAAACATCTGATTGATAAAGGATATGAACCCCACCACGAAGCCGACGGCACGTGGAGTAGCATCGAACAATTACTGAAGGATAAGATCTTTAACGAGTAACGGCATTATTTTAGCTCAACAAGTGTGCAGCCCGGTCCACCGTGCTCCCAGGGGGCCAGGTTAAAGCTCTTGATTTCATTTCTCTCTTCCAGGTGTTCGTGTACAAGTTTTTTGAGGATCCCTTCACCTTTTCCGTGAATTATTTCCACATTTTGTAAACCGCGGCTAACAGCTTTGTCAAGATAGTGCATGAGTTCTTTTACGGCATCATCGCCACGATAGCCCCGGATATCGAGACGCGGTTTCACGGATAAGTCTACCTGTTCTGTCCCGCCATAGCTTCTCGTCTTTTGTTTTTTATTCTTTTTGGGTGGATTTGTTACAGCGATTTTATTCAGCTTTGATTTTATTTTCATGCCATTCACGAGGATGGTTGCCTGCTTGCCCGATATGTTTACTACCTCTCCTGATGTTCCGCTTTCACCAATCGTAACAAAATCGCCAACTTCCGGAAGTTTACCCGATGACTTCTTTTCCATCTGGATATCAAGGTCGGCTTTGCCACGGCGAACGGATTGTTTTGTGTCCAGAATTTCTTTTCTTGCCCGGCTTATGGTTTCCTTATCCTCTTTACCTGCTGCGATAATTTTTTCAACTGCAGCCTCAATACGCTTGTTGGCCGAGTCCATAATGCGATCGGCTTCCCGGTATGCTTCTCGTAATTTTTTCTTTTTCTTTTGGTCGAAATCTCTCTCTTTGTTTTGCAGGCGTTTTTTTACTTCATCAGATTCCCTTTTCTGTTTGGCCAGATGCTGACGCTCATCTTTTATCTCGTGGATCTGTTTTTCAAGAGAAAGAAGGAGGTCACCCAGGTTATTTCGTTGTTTACCAAGCAGCTCTTTGGCACGGTTCATCACCTGAGCATGCAGATTCATTCGTTCCGCAATTTCAAACGCGTAACTGCTACCCGGTATGCCTTTCCTGAAACGGTAGGTTGGGGAGAGGGTCTCCTGGTTGAATTCCATAGCACCGTTCACAATTTTCGGATGCTCATGAGCAAACACTTTTAATGATCCGTGGTGGGTGGTTGCAATAACGCGCGCACCTACCCCAAGAAGTTCTTCAATAAACGACTGGAAGAGGGCCCCGCCCTCATCAGGATCAGTGCCTGTTCCCGCCTCATCTATTAAAATAAGAGCATGTTCTTCTGCCTTTTCAAGGGTGTGGCGCATCCACTGAAGACGCGAGGAAAAGGTGCTAAGATCATTTTCAATGGATTGATCATCCCCAACATCAATAAAGAGACCTGAAATAACAGGCAGAGATGAATCTGTTTGAACCGGTACGGGGTAGCCCATCTGGTGCATGTAGCAGATCAACCCTGCGGTTTTCATCGCTACGGATTTTCCGCCGGCGTTCGGCCCCGTAATGATGAGACCCGGTTCATATGCTTCAAGAGAAAGATCCAGGGGGATGATTTCATCCGGGTTTTCTTCGTTTCGGGTTTTCAGCACAAGATTAGGGTTTCTTGCATGGATCAATCGGAGAACATTATCATTGGATTGCCGGGGTACAGCCCCGTCAAAACTCAGGCCAAGCTGAACCCGGCTGTTTAAGGCATCAAAAAAACCAATGGCACCAGCATTCTGGTACAGTGCTTCCCTTTTTTTACGAACAGCAGAGGTTAATTGTCTTAATATGCGCTCAATTTCCCGTTTCTCTTCAGCTTCAAATTCCCGGATATCATTATTGATCTGAAGTGCGTCAACCGGTTCTACATACACGGTTTGGCCAGATGAAGATACGTCGTGGATAAATCCCCGGACCTTGCGCTTAAATTCTGCCTGGATAGGAAGCACCATTCGCCCATTTCGTATAGTTGGCCCCTCATCAGAACTCATTCCATCTTCACGGGCTTTTTTCATCAGCCGGTTGATGGTTTTTCGTAACTGGCTTTTTCTCCTGTTCATCTTTTTCCTGATGGAGCGCAGTTCCGGGCTTGCGTCATCGCGCAATGTCCCGTTCTCGGTTACAACCGAATGGATCTCCTCTTCCAGGGATTTTAACGGAATCAGTTTTTGAATAAACGGCTTCAGCGGATCACTTTCGATGTCGTCGTTATCAAAAAAACGTTTAATAAGACGGGCAATGCGTGCATTTTCAGCCACAACCATAAACGCTTCGAGAGGTAATATGGACCCCTCCATTCGGCTGTCATTTAAGGCCGGACGAACATCATCGAGCTGTTTAACAGGGTGCACACCTTCGTTCTGAATAACTGTCATCCAGCAACTTGTGCGGTCATTCAGCTCTTTAACTTCATCTTTATCACGCAGCGGGCGCTGTTTTACGAGCTGTTCTTCCCCATAGGGAGTGTATGTGTATCGTTTTGCTTCGCTGAGAATCAGCTTAAAGCCAATTTTTTCCTCAAGGTTATCCGGGTAAATTGTAAGTATAGAATTCATAAGGGAAAGATCGGTATCTTTTTGTATAATTTGAAACGTTTGAGACGATGGTTTGAAGCAAAACAATTTCTCCGAATAATTAATACCTGAATTTCAGGCATTACTCTTCATTTGTAACGGTCAGATCAACATACTTTAACAGTTCATTTATCAGAGGTGCCCTTTTCTATGGAAATATTCCAGGTTGATGCATTTACACAAACGCTCTTTTCCGGGAATCCTGCTGCAGTAGTACCGGTGAAACAATGGCCTGATGATCAAACAATGCAAAACGTCGCCCTTGAGAATAACCTCTCCGAGACGGCATTTTTTTTGAAAAACGGAGCTGACAGCTACCATATTCGCTGGTTCACGCCGGAAACAGAAGTTGATCTATGCGGACATGCAACGCTTGCGGCGGCTCATGTCTTGTTTCATCATAAAAAAGTGAAAACGGACACACTTACGTTCACTTCCAGCGGAGGGAACCTGCGGGTTCTGAATGACGGCGATTTGCTCTGGCTTGATTTTCCTTCCAGGCCACCTGAAAACGTCTCTGTGCCGAAGCTGCTTCCTGAGGCAATTGGTACGATTCCATTTTACGCCGGTTTTAATGTAGATCTTCTGGTACTTGTTGAGAATGAAAACATTGTACGGCAGATGAAACCCAGCATGAATTTGCTGAGTAATCTTGAATTGAGAGGGATTATTGTAACGGCAGAAGGGGATGATGATGAGATAGATTTTGTCTCCCGGTTTTTTGCACCCAATGTGGGCGTTCCGGAAGACCCGGTAACGGGATCTGCCCATACGGTACTCACGCCCTTTTGGAGCAGGCGCCTCGGAAAGAATAAACTAAAAGCACGTCAGATTTCGGCTCGCGGCGGCTCGCTTTGGTGTGAGCAGAAGGGCGACCGGGTGCATATCGGAGGAGATGCCGTTACGGTTTTAACCGGTCAGCTGCACATTTAAAGTATGTTATTAATACTTGGTTTACTTGTAGTTGGAATATTTACCGGAATGCTTGCGGGAATTTTCGGTATTGGCGGAGGCACACTTTTTACACCAGTTTTATTTTTAATGTTTACATCAATTGGGGTAGAACAGCCTGTTGCCTGGACAATCGGTACGTCATTATTTTGTACATTTGCTGCGGCATTAAGCAGTTCTTTACAGCAGGCAAAACATAAAAATAGTTTTACATCGGCCGGGTTACAAATCGGCTTGCTGGGAGCAGGGGGAGTTTACCTGGGTAAAATGGTTTCAACTTCCACATTCTATACCGAGGAAGTTTTCGTTTCTGTATTTGCACTGTTACTTGTTTTTGTAGCATATCTGTTTTATAGAAGGGGTAAATCTACTCATGTGATTGAATCTTCCAGTGAACCTGTTCCACTGAATCGATCTGCAATTGTTGGGCTTGGAGGCGGTTTTGTAGCGGCACTTGCCGGCGTAGGGGGAGGAGTGGTGATTGTGCCTTCTCTGAATCTTGGCTTTCGGATGAATATAGCAAAAGCAGTTAGTATTTCCTCTCTTGCCGTTCTGATTATCTCACTATCAGGCTGGCTTCAATTCGCGCTATTTTCAGGAACTGCGCAGGGAGCCACAAATTACGTGATCGGTTTTGTAGATTTTGGAACAGCCTTGCCTTTAATCATCGGGGCGTTTGCCGGCGGATTTCTGGGTGTGAGTGCAGGACAAAAAATTCCACAAAATAAGCGTCAGGTTGCATTTTCTGTACTCGCCCTGATAGTGGCTGGTATCATGATCTATAAAATCATTTAGGCACGTAAAAGAAGAAGTTATCGCACAAGAAGAAGGAATGAATACACGCCCCCGACTTTATGGGAGAAGGATTGTAAGAAAAAACATATGAGAGTCGATACCCGGGTTTACCTGACCCGTATTAGCATTCGACATATGCTGAATACTATACCCAAACTGAATATTGGAATTATCAATGAAAGGAAGCTCCAGACCTGCACCGACATTTAACAGGTAATTAAGGGAGGCACCACTACCTACAGGGAGTTTTTCATTCAAAAATATACCTCCCGCTGAAAAAAACGTAAATGGCCGAATGTTTGATCGATGGGTAATAGGGAGCAAAATATTCAGAGGTACAATTCCGAAACCTGTTCTCTGATCTCTGGGGCCGTCAATCCCGTTTACAGGATAATTTAGGCGTTGTGTGAGTATCAGTTCCGATCCCAGCCGCGCATTCAGGTTCTTCCAGGAGATCCGCGAATGCCAAAACTGGCCACGAATTGATATGGCACTGCTGTTTTCAATTTTCCCCCAAGCTGCAAAACTACTGGGAGAGTAAAGAGTGGAGATGCCAATTTCGAGATAATTCTCTGTGGTAAGACTGTCCGCTGACTGCGAAAAACCCAGCCGGACATTAAGGATGAAAAGTATTATTGTGATAAGCAGATAACAAAACAAACGTCTGCAAGATGTGCGCATCTTGTGTTACCTATCTTTTTTATAAGCAATTATAGCAGCGATCCATATAAATATCCAACCTGCTGAAGTTATATACCATTCAAAAACGAGCAAAAGAAGGAGAGTAGCAGCATACGTGATATGGTAAAACCAGACAGGTACGGTTGCTGACCCTTTTATTGATAGAGACCTTAAGTTGCTGCTGAGTAAAGAAAGCAGTCTGGCTAAAGCCATCAAAATAGTGTACGAATAGACAACGTAAGCCAGGTAGGTGTTATCGGTTGAAACAGCGATTATTATAACTATAAACGCACCGATGTCAACGATGACTTGTTTAATCCAATCCATATGCTAAAAAAGAGAGCGTCGCCCAGTGGCGGCTCTCCTGTATAAAAAGAAATGGTAACCTATTTTATATATAGGATAGGAGATTAAATTATTCGTTTTCCTGCAGTTCAATAACTTCTCTTGCCTGCAGGCCTTTTTCACCTTCTGCTATGGTAAATTCAACTTTTTGGCCCTCAGCAAGTTTCCGAAATCCGTCTGATTGTATTTCAGAATAGTGTACAAATACATCTTCGCCGTCTTCGCGAGTTATGAAACCGTACCCTTTACCGTTATGAAACCATTTAACTGTTCCAACTTCTCTAACTTCTTCCATAGTAAATCCCATCTTATGTTCCCAGTGATAGTTTACAACAGCTTGGTTCTTTGCTAAAAACCAAAACCATCGGCACTAAAATAGTTTCTAAAAACCTTTTTAGCAATAATCAATATTAAATTTGATGATGATATTTCCTTAGGTGAATTTACTCATAACCCGAATGCTCTCATATACATGAAGACGTCAGCCGGATACACTGCGTGTAAGGTCTTTTTGACGTCTAAGTATGGATAATGTAAGATAGAATTCATTGCCAGATAATA
>JAWLEH010000167.1:0-5394 GCA_041686215.1 Balneolaceae bacterium
TTTTCCATTTATTTTTCTGCCTCTACTGCCGGTGCTGGCGGAGTCTTTATTATTGATCCCGGTTTTGTCTGCAAAGTCATCCATCAACTTTTTGGCAAGCCCGGCTGATTCTACTCTTGAAGTAATCATGTAGGCGGAATTTTTCGCAATGTACAATTAGAAACAATCTTTGCTCTTTAGTTGTTTCATGATGAGGGGTACAAAGTACGAGCAAAGTATTTTTTTCAAGCCGAGAAATGAATATTTAGAGTCACGGTTTATACGAGTTTATAGAGTTGCTAAGAAATTTTCTACATCAGATAAGATCATTATGAATTTAAAGATTGCAGCCTGCCAGATTGAGGTAGAACCGGGCCACCCCGACCAAAATTTTGAAAGAGTGAGGTCAAGAATTGAAGAGGCGAAAGATAATGGGGATGATATCGTAATCTTTCCTGAAATGGCTATTCCGGGATATATCATAGGGGATGAGTGGGAAAACAGTGCATTTATTTATGACTGTAACTCCTATAATCATCTGATAGCCGGGCTTTCTGATGGGATCATGGTGGTCTGGGGAAATGTCGATATCGATGAAAACGAGGTCGGGGAAGACGGTCGGGTCCGGAAATTCAATACTGCATTAGTTGCACAAAACGGTAAAATAACGGGTCGTTTCACCAAAACACTCCATCCTGACTACAGAGAATTTGATGATGACCGCCATTTCTATTCCTCGCGCAAGCTGGCGCAGGATCAGGGAGTTGCGGTTCGTGATTACCTGCAGCCACTGGAGACTGAAATCAAAGGCAAAAAAAGAAAAATTGGCATTTCTCTCTGTGAAGACATGTGGAGCGATGATTACTCCGTCAATCCAATTGAAAGTTTACTGAAGAACGGTGCAGAGTTCATTATCAATATCTCCTGTTCACCCTGGACCTGGCGAAAAAACAACAAGCGACACCGGGTGGTGCGGCAGCGGCTGAAATCGCACCCCGCTCCTTTTATCTATGTAAACAATACGGGCATTCAGAATAACGGAAAAAATATATTCCTGTTTGACGGCGGCACAACCATCTACAACGGTGACGGTTCTCTCAGGAAAATGGCATCGAACTATCAAGATGATGTATTGAGAGCCAATCTTTTCAGCAGTGAAAATCAGGTAATCAAGAATCCGGTACTTTCCGATGAAAAAGATAACGAAGAGTTGCTGAAGGGGCTGATTTACGGACTAAAGAGATTCTTTGAACTGATCCATTCACACAAAGCTGTAATTGGAATCAGCGGCGGGGTGGACTCATCGCTGAGTGCCTATCTGCTTTGCCGTGCTCTTGGTCCGGGAAATGTGTATGCAGTGAATATGCCGTCTAAATTTAATTCCGATATCACCAAAAGCCTTGCCCGGCAAATGGCGGAAACCCTCCGGCTCAACTATGCGATTGTACCCATTCAGGATGTGTTTGAGTATACCGTGGAGCAGCTGGAAAACACAACCTTTGAGCGACTGGATCAATCCGGGGAAAAGAATAATCTGGAGCTGAAATCCGTAGACAGGGAGAATATACAGTCCCGGGACAGGGGAAGCAGAATTCTTGCCGGTATTGCATCAGCATTGGACGCAGTTTTTATAAACAACGGAAACAAGAGTGAAGTGGCTACAGGGTATACGACCCTCTACGGTGATGTTAGCGGGGCTATTGCTCCCATCGCTGATCTTTACAAAACGCAAGTGTATGATCTTTGCAGGTACATCAACTCTGTAGAGGAGGAATCGGTCTTCCCCAATGAGCTTTTTGATATTCCTGCATCTGCAGAACTAAGTGATCAGCAGAATATTGAGGAGGGTGAAGGCGACCCGTTTGCCTATCACTATCACGATAAACTCCTCCGGGCGTTCATCGAGTGGCGTCTCGACCCGGAAGATATCCTGAAATACTACATAGACGGAAGCCTACCCGAAACCCTCGGATTCGACACAGAATTTCTCACGGAATATTTTGAAAACGACAAGGCATTTGTAGAAGACGTGGAAAGAATATGGAAACTGTATAAGATCAACTATTTCAAGCGGATCCAGGCTCCGCCCATCATCGCTGTGAGCAAGCGGGCTTTTGGTTTTGATCTGCGTGAATCTCAGATGGGATTACACTATACTCGTAAGTATAAAGAGATGAAAGAGAAGCTGCTGGGTTAAGAACCTGATGCATCCTTCAGTCTTAAATCAGGTCAATGATCCCTGAAAGTTATTTACTCTTCTTCAGCCTTGGCTATAGCCTGTATCACCTTCAGAACACTGTCTGGCGAAAGTGACATGGAATCGATTCCTGCTTTGACCAAAAATTTGGCGAAATCAGGGTTATTGCTGGGTGCCTCCCCGCAAAGACCAACGGTTCGTCCGGATTTATGTGCTTTTTCAATAAGAGTGCTGATAAGTTCTTTAACGGAAGTCTGGCTCTCGTCGAACAGTTCTGTAAGTTGTTCAGCGTCGCGGCTTATGCCCAACGTTAACTGGGTCAGATCATTGGATCCAATAGAAAAACCGTCAAAACGCTTAGCAAAATCTTCAGCCTGAATGATATTTGTCGGCAGCTCAGCCATTACATAAATTTTAAGATCGTTTTCACCCCGAACCAGTCCGTTTTCCTTCATTACTTCGAGCACTTTGTCTCCTTCTTCCGGCGTGCGACAGAACGGAATCATGATTATGACATTATCAAATCCCATCTTGTTTCGAACATGGCGAAGGGATTTGCATTCCAGCGCAAATCCATCACGATATTCCTCGCTGTAATACCGGGATGCCCCGCGCCAGCCAAGCATTGGATTTTCCTCTTCCGGCTCAAACTGACGTCCTCCGATTAGTCCCGCATATTCGTTTGTCTTAAAATCACTCATTCTCACAATGACCGGATCAGGATACTGGGATGCGGCGATTGTTGCAATGCCGCGAGCCAGGTGTTCAATAAAATAGGACTCCTTTTCGTCATACCCGCGGGTAAGCTCTTCAATTTTCTCTTTCACTTCATTATCCTCAATTTGATCAAAGCGGGTAAGTGCAAGCGGGTGTATCTGTATTACATTATTTATGAGGTATTCCATCCTGGCTAAACCCACTCCTTTACACGGCAGCCGCCACCATTGCATGGCTGCCGAAGGCGAGGCCACATTCATCATAACCTCTGTTTTTATGTCCGGCAGATTCTGCAGGTCAAGATCCTCTTCATCATATTCGAGAACACCGTCATATACAATCCCTTCATCACCCTCCAGGCAGGTAGCAGTTACTTTTTTCCCATTTTCCAATTCTTGGGTGGCACTGCCGGTACCCACGATGGCAGGGATGCCCAGTTCCCTGCTCACAATTGCAGCGTGGGACGTTCGCCCCCCAAGGTTTGTAACGATGGCTGAAGCCTGCTTCATAACGGGAACCCAGTCGGGATCCGTCATTTCAGTTACAAGTACTGAGTTCTCTTCGAACTGCTCAATATCCTCTGCACTTTCTATGATTTGCACGCTGCCTGTCCCGATGCCATGCCCAATACCTAATCCTTTCAACAAGGTATTCCCATCCTCCCTGAGTGTATAGGATTTCAGTGAGGCAGCTGAATCTTCTTGTGAATGAACGGTTTCGGGCCGTGCCTGAACGATAAATATTTCTTGCAGTTCCCCCTCTTTGGCCCATTCAATATCCATAGGCTTTTCGTAATGCTCTTCAATTCTTTTACCCCACCTCGCCAGCTGAAGGATTTCATCTTCCGAGAGCACATAAGATTGACGTTCCTCATCCGATGTATCCACATTTTTAACAGGATTATCGGTATCGTCGGCATAGACTGCTTTCACTTTCTTTTCACCAAGCTGCTTACCGATAATTGAATTGACGTTATGGTTATCCAGAAAGGGCTTAAATACAGTATACTGGTCCGGATTAACGGTTCCCTGAACTACGTTTTCTCCAAGACCCCATGCAGCATTAATAAGAATTACGTCCGGAAAACCGGAATCTGTATCCAGCGTAAAGAGCACACCTGCCCCGGAAAGATCAGAGCGAACCATTTTCTGAATTCCAACAGAAAGAGCGACATCCAGATGGTCAAAACCCTGTTCGTCGCGATACGAGATGGCACGATCGGTAAACAGTGAGGCGTAGCATTTTTTGCACGCTTCTATGACAGCTTTCTTACCTGAAATATTCAGATAGGATTCCTGTTGCCCTGCGAAACTCGCTTCAGGAAGGTCTTCAGCAGTTGCGCTGGAACGTGCAGCAATATCTATCTCCTGACTATCATATCGCTTTCCCAGTTCTTCATACGCATCATTAATCGCTTCTGCAATCTCATCCGGCATTTCACCGTTTAAAAACAGCTCTCGTATTGAACTTCCCGCCTTTTCCAGCGATATATTTTCTTCATGATAATCGTCTATCAGAGTTTTGATTCTCTCTTCAATCTCATTGGCTTGCAGGTATTTTCGGTAGGCATTAGCCGTGGTGGCGAAGCCATCCGGCACTTTTATCCCTTCCTGTTTCAAAGCAGAGATCATTTCACCCAGGGATGAATTTTTACCCCCCACCGCCGGAGTATCTTCAGAGGTCAGATTTTCAAACCATTCTATGTAGTTGTTATCATTTCCCATATACTATTAAGTACACTATAATTACCTAAAAAACTAATGATTAGTTGAACAATTCAAAAAAAGCTGCTTTATCTACTAAATGGTGATGTATTTGTTAGCAAAAAAAACCAGAATTAATGTATTTATTAAAAAAAAGGTTTTTTATAAATCCTGAAGGGATAGCAATTATGAAAATATGAAGAGCTGTCAGCATGGCGAATCCAGTCAAGAACACCGTGGATATGAAGATTCCCCGTTAAACATATTCCTCAAGAGTATGCTACCTGCCGTTTATGATTTCTTGTATAAGGAGTGGTATTCGCCAATTTGCTTAATTTCGTCCGGAATATCAGCAGAAATAAGATTATAGAACTGATATTTATCTGCATTATTGAG
The DNA here is from genome assembly GCA_041686215.1 of Balneolaceae bacterium. Taxonomy (GTDB): domain Bacteria; phylum Bacteroidota; class Rhodothermia; order Balneolales; family Balneolaceae; genus SW132. The sequence continues at coordinate 4,993 of JAWLEH010000167.1, forward strand.
CCTACTCCGAAAACTCATATGTTCTGAAAATTAGTTGTACAAGCTTAAATAATTTAGGTTTACCATCCGTACTCACCCTATATCCCTCTCTATTTAATAGAGAGGGATTAAATGTCTAAATTATTTAAGCTTGTTATAAACATCCGTTCTTTATCTGACTTTTCGGAGTAGACTCATTATTTATTCTACAAATATTTTCATAATTAAATGCATCATAACCTCCCATGAAGACGTTTTTTCAGTTCAATGGCGGTTAATAAAAAGCCATTTGAATCTTGAATCACTTGAATCAACAGAAATCGAATGGATCTTTATTCAAAAAATTCAGACGAGTTCCCGCATACCTTCCGGCCAAAGATCCCTTAGTTCTTCAGGAAGAGCTTTTAGGATATCTTCAATCTG
>JAWLEH010000048.1:0-23548 GCA_041686215.1 Balneolaceae bacterium
AAGTGAGTGATGCAGTGATAGAGAGAAAGAAAGTATGGGGGTGAGAAGGTTAGAAATGCCATTTCTATCAGCGAAGGGATAAATCCTGTTTGTCAACAGATATTATCCAAAAAATCCTGTATTTTTACTGATCTGGAAACTTATTGTTTGCCGCACTATTTCTGTTTCTGTTCGCCACCAAAAAGCGGACAGTTTCCATGAGAGTGCATCAGCTTCTTTTTTACCCGGAGCTACATCAACCCGCACCAGCGGCAGGCAACAACGATTTTAATCATCACAAAAAGAAAACAGAGGTTTATTCAATGGCCGATAAAAATCCACTGCTACACACAAAAGTCCCGCTTTCGGGGATTGAGGGCAATATTCACGCCTACAGCCTGAAGAAGCTGGGAGATCTTGGGTATGGAAACGTCAGCAAACTGCCTTTCACGATAAAAGTGCTGCTTGAAGCGGTGCTCCGCGAATACGACGGGTATACCGTAACGGAAGATGATGTGAAACTCCTGGCGGACTACAATGCAAAAAGTCCACAGGGTGAAATTCCGTTTAAGCCTTCACGGGTAGTACTGCAGGATTTTACAGGGGTTCCGGCGGTTGTTGACCTTGCCGCACTCCGTTCCGCGATGAAGCGAATGGGCGGAGATCCAAACTCCATCAACCCGCAGGTACCGGTGGATCTTGTCATTGATCACTCCGTTCAGGTGGATATGTTTGGCCAGGAAGCTGCCTTTATGTTTAACGTAGAACGCGAGATGGAGCGGAATAACGAGCGGTATGAGTTCCTGAAATGGGGCCAAAAAGCGTTTGATAACTTCCGCGTGGTTCCTCCGGGCCGCGGAATTGTGCACCAGGTGAACCTTGAATACCTGGCGAAAGGCGTGTTCACACGTAAAGAGAGCGACGGCACAACCGTGGCTTATCCCGATACGCTGGTGGGTACCGACTCGCACACCACCATGATTAACGGTCTTGGTATCCTCGGCTGGGGCGTTGGCGGAATCGAAGCGGAAGCTGCTATGCTTGGCCAGCCAATTTATATGCTGGTACCCGAAGTGGTGGGCATGAAGCTGACCGGCAGGCTGCGGGAAGGGATCACCGCAACCGACCTGACACTGACGGTTACCGAAATGCTGCGCCGCCACGGTGTGGTGAGTAAGTTTGTAGAATTCTACGGACCCGGCCTCAGTAATATGAGTCTGCCCGATCGTGCCACGATTGCAAATATGTCGCCCGAGTATGGCGCTACGATGGGCTTCTTCCCGATCGACAGCGAAGCACTGCGATACATGCGACGTACCGGCCGGGACGAAGAGCTTGTGAACCTGGTGGAAGCATACACCAAAGAGCAGGGCCTTTTCCGTACGGATGATACACCAGACCCCGTGTTCTCAGATACACTGGAGCTGGATCTCGGTGATGTGGAAACCTCCCTTGCAGGGCCCAAGCGTCCGCAGGATCGTATCACGCTGCCGAATATGAAGAAGACATTTGAAAGCTCTCTGACCAGTGATGATCCAACAATGGGCTTTAACCTTACCCAGGAGAAACTGGCCAACAAAGGCATCTTCAAAAACGGCCAGACCGTGGAGATGAAACATGGTGATGTGGTGATTGCTGCTATCACAAGCTGTACAAACACGTCGAACCCAAGCGTAATGCTGGGTGCCGGAATCATTGCCAAGAAGGCGATCGAAAAAGGAATGAAAGTCCCCCCCTATGTGAAAACGTCGCTGGCACCCGGCTCGAGGGTTGTAACCGAATACCTGAACGAGGCCGGCCTGACCAACTACATGGATCAGCTTGGATTTAACCTGGTTGGATACGGATGCACAACCTGTATTGGTAACTCAGGACCGCTTCCTGAAGCAGTTGAAAACGCTGTGAAAGAAGGCGATCTGGTTGTGGCAGGCGTACTCTCCGGAAACCGTAATTTTGAAGGACGGATCCATCCCTATGTGAAAGCCAACTACCTGGCGTCTCCTCCGCTGGTTGTGGCCTACGCGCTTGCGGGAACTGTGGATATCGATCTGGATAAAGACCCGATCGGCAAAGACAGCGACGGGAACGATGTACTGCTGAAAGATATCTGGCCCACATCGGATGAAATTACCGAATTTCTGGATGAAGCCATTCGCCCCGAATTGTTCGACAGGATGTACAGCGATATCTTTGAATCGGAAACCTGGGATAAAATACCTGTTGGCGGCGGTGAACTGTATGAGTGGAAAGAGGAATCCACCTACATTCAGGAACCTCCGTTCTTTGTAGGCATGGGTGAAAATCCTGAGCCGATCAAATCGATAAAAGGGGCCAAAGCTCTTGTGAAAGTAGGTGACTCTATCACCACCGACCACATCTCTCCTGCAGGAAATATTAAGAAGGAGAGTCCGGCCGGGCAGTACCTGGTTGAACATGATGTGGAAGAGCGGGATTTCAACTCCTATGGATCACGACGGGGGAACGACCGGGTAATGACCCGCGGAACGTTTGCCAACGTGCGGTTTAAAAACCAGCTTGCTCCCGGTAAAGAGGGCGGGTTTACCAAGTATCATCCAACAGGAGAAATTACCACAATCTTTGACGCTGCCGAGCGATACAAAGAGGATGGGACACCACTGGTTGCACTTGCCGGCAAAGAGTACGGAACCGGCTCTTCGCGAGACTGGGCCGCAAAAGGGACCATTCTCCTCGGAGTGAAAGCAGTGATAGCCGCATCCTACGAACGAATTCACCGGTCGAACCTGGTGGGCATGGGCGTACTGCCGCTTCAGTTTGCCGATGGTGAAAGTCATGAGAGCCTCGGGCTGGATGGTTCAGAAGAGTTTACAATCCACGTGGATGATGATCTTAAGCCGCAACAAACTGTGAAAGTGGAGGCCAAAAAATCAGACGGAACCGTTGTGAAGTTTGATACGGTGAACCGTATTGATACGCCGGTTGAGATCGACTACTTCCGCAACGGCGGAATCCTGCACAAAGTGCTCCGTGACTATGTGGAAGAGGATAAGAAGAAGTAACTCTGAGCAGGTCATTTCGAGTCAATTAAAAAAGCCTTTGGGAAATCGTTTTCCAAAGGCTTTTCTTTTACACGGTTAGCTCACATCGGGGAGCGAATTAAACAGGCCGGCAGGTCTTAATGAGGATGAACAGAACAATATGGTAAATATTTTATGGGTGGCAGCCGGGGGCGCGTTAGGAGCCGTGTTGAGATATCTTGTATCGCTTCAAATGGTTTCAGTTGCAGGGAAAACGTTTCCCTGGGGAACGCTGACGGTAAACATGACGGGATGCCTGTTGATTGGGATGGCGTGGTCTGTAACACTGCATAAATCGGTGCCAGACAGCATGGTGTTGTTTTTGATGGTGGGTTTAATCGGGTCGTTTACCACCTTCTCAACGTATGGCCTTGAGGGATTTCAATTGATGCAGGCAGGAAAGTACCTGGCTGGTATAACATACCTGGTAGTCAGTAATGTTGTCGGCCTGCTGTTGGTGCTAACCGGCAAGGAAATGTTAGACAAACTGTACTCTGTGATAAGTGCATGAAAAACTCAATACCGGCTGTAAACAAACCTACAATGCCCCGGACTTTTTAAGACATTCGGAAATGGATTCAGCCGTTTGCAAAATCTCGAGATTCTTTTTCCGGATAAACCCGTCTTCTGATGCTGATTGAATCATGGAAATAAGGCTGTCGTAGTATCCATTAAAATTGAAGAGCGTCACCGGTTTGTCCAGAATCCCGATCTGGTTCCAGGTAATAATTTCAAATAACTCTTCCATTGTACCAAAACCGCCGGGCAAAGCAACAAATGCATCGGCCAGGTTGGCCATTGTGGACTTACGTTCATGCATATCGGCAACGGGAATTAATTGAGTGATGCCGGTATGAGCAACTTCTTTGCTGAACAGATTGCGGGGAATCACACCGGTAACCTCGCCGCCGCTTTTCATCACACTATCTGCCAGGGCACCCATCACGCCCAGGGAGGAGCCGCCGTATACCAGTCCGATATTTTGTTTGGCAAGCTGACGTCCGAACTCACCGGCCAGGGATAAAAAGGAGGGGTCAAGTCCGTCTGATGAGCCGCAGTAGACGCAGATATTCATGAGGCCACTTTGGTCATGCGGTTCAGAACACTTTCGAGCTTTTCGAGAAAATGATGAACCTGCTCCACGGTATTGTCTTTTCCAAAGGAGATCCGAATGCTGGAATTGGCCAGTTTATCCGGAAGCCCAATTCCCTTAAGTACGTGAGAGGGTTCTACGGCACCGGACGTGCAGGCCGAACCGTTTGAGACACAGATCCCCTCAATATCGAGGTTCAGTAACAACATCTCGCCGTCGAGACTCTGATCCCCGGGGACAGGAAACGAAAGATTGATGATATGTGGCACACCTGTATCATCCGCCGGCCCGTTGATTTTAAAACGCCCCGTAAAGCGGTTGTTCAGACCGGAGATCAGTTCGTGCCTGAGTTCGTTAAAATGCGTAGTATAGTCGTTAATCTGTTCTATACACAGTTCCAGCGCTTTGGCCAGGCCAACAATACCTGCAACGTTAGAGGTTCCGCCGCGCCGCCGCCGTTCCTGCGAGCCGCCCTGCAGCCAGGGAAGCCATGGAGTCCCGTTTTTTACATACAGCACGCCGATTCCTTTAGGCCCGTATATTTTATGACCGCTGATACTCAGCAAATCCATACCCAGATCTTTTACATTCACATCCACTTTTCCCACGCTTTGAACGGTATCCGAATGGAAGGGTACCTTTCTTTTCCTGCAAATAGCAGCAATCTCTTCAACTGGTAAAATTGTGCCGATTTCATTGTTTACATGCATAAGGCTGACGATTGCCGTATCCTCAGAAATAGCTTCATCAACCTGCGTTGGGGTTATCTGCCCGGTACTGTCCGGCTGGAGATACGTTACCGTGCAGCCTTTCATTTTCAGGCTTTCAGCCGGGTGAATCACAGCATGATGCTCTATCGGCGAGGTGATTATTTCAGTTTTCCGGGTGGCGTTTACCACACCTTTTATTGCTGCATTGTCGCTCTCCGTGCCGCCGCTGGTAAAGATAATTTCAGAGGGTTCGGCACCAATCAGTTTCGCAACGAGCTCCCTGGCATCTTCTATGGCCACTTTTGTGGCTCTGCCGTGCTGATGAGCCGAATTGGCATTTCCAAAGTGTTCTTTATAGAAGGGAAGAATCTCTTCCAGAACTTTCTCTGCCACCGGTGTTGTAGAGGCGTGATCAAAGTAGACTGAATTCATAGGCGCGTAAAATTATTTTCCTGCATAAAATATTGAAAATTAGAGTGAAAAGCAGGAAAGAGATCAGAAGAACGGCCTGAAATAGAAATTGTCATGTAGCCATATCAGCAGGCTTTTGTACTGAGTAGAGATGTAAAGAAGACTTTTCTCCGGATTATTAGGTTCTGATTATGCCGTGAAGATTCAATTTCAAAACGAACTATTCAACCCGTATTTTAATGACTTACTGAAATTTTAATGACCAATGGAGACCCATGGCTAAGCTGACCCTAAAAGATGTTGAACTGAAAGGAAAAACCGTGTTGATGAGGGTGGATTTTAACGTCCCCATCAAAGATGGAAAAATTGGTGACGATAACCGGATTGTACAGGCTCTGGAATCTATCAATTATGTAGTGGAAAGGGGAGCCAAACTGATATTAACGAGTCATCTCGGTCGTCCGGGGGGCGAGGCGTCTAAAGAGTTTAGCCTACAACCTGTTGCTGAGCATCTGGCAACACTGGTGGATGTACCGGTTCACTTTGCGGAAGACTGTATTGGGGAGAAAGCAGAGAAAGTAATCAAAGCTGCAAATGAGGGAGAGATTGTTCTTTTAGAGAATGTTCGGTTCCACCCCGAAGAGAAAAAGAATGATCCAAAATTTGCGATGAAACTCGCCACTCATGCTGATCTTTTTGTGAATGATGCATTTGGCAGCAGCCATCGCGCTCATGCATCCGTTGCCGGGGTGACGGAATTTCTGCAGCCATCCGTATCCGGGTTTCTGCTCGAAAAAGAGATACGGTATCTCGAAGAGAGTGTAAACAGTCCCAGTCGTCCGTTTGTAGCCATTCTTGGGGGTGCGAAGGTCTCGGATAAAATCGGCGTGATTGAAAATCTCCTTACCAAGGTCGACACGATTATTATCGGTGGCGGAATGACCTACACATTTTTCAAAGCCAAAGGACTGCCGGTTGGCAATTCGCTTGTTGAAGAGGATAAAGTTGATCTGGCCGGACAACTGATGAAAAAGGCGGAAGAAAAAGGTATTGATTTTATGCTTCCGATCGATTCTGTTATTGCCAGGGAGTTTAACAATGATGCCGAGCATAAAGTAGTAGAGCAGGATGGAATTGAAGATGGCTGGATGGCCCTTGATATAGGGCCGGAAACATCGTTGGCATATAGCAACCGCATTAAAAGTGCCCGCACTGTTGTCTGGAACGGACCGATGGGAGTTTTCGAGATGGAAAACTTTGCGGATGGCACTTTTACGGTTGCCGAGGCACTGGCTGAAGCCACGGCGCTAAACAATGCTATTACCATTATTGGCGGGGGCGATTCTGCAGCAGCCATCAAAAAAGCCGGCTTGTCTGAGAAGGTTTCTCACGTTTCAACCGGTGGCGGTGCCAGCCTGGAATATCTTGAAGGTAAGGAATTGCCCGGTGTTGCAGCATTGACGGACAAGTAATTGCCCCGGCTGACGATTGTTTTTTTCGTCTGATGAACTAATGTAGGTTGAAAAACAGGTTGAAGTACACCTGGTAAGATTTCTTGCTGGGTAACTGAGTTCGATTCAAAATAATGGAAAAACTCCTAAAGCATGTCAGAAAGGGCGGTTGTTTAGTAAATTCATTTTTAATAGGGTCATACCACGCCTCGGCGTGGTATCTCCTTCCTTATTGAGGATGGGAGATCCCGCGTCTCTCGAAGGGATCCCGTTGGGGAAGCGCGGGATGACGCCCTTCCCGGGCTGCTACACGTGTAATTCAGTAAGGATAAAAATCGAACCCAGGTTGGATATAATGTGACGTGCGTATTTAAAACCACAGGCCATCGGCCTGATTAAACTCAGGAGGCTGTCCAAAAAGTTAATCAATGCACAAACCAGCTTAAATAATTTAGACATTAGATCTTTCTCTATTAGTTAGAGAGGGAAATAGGGTTTGCGCCAAGCTAAGCTCGTGAGAGTAGGATTAGTGTTCTTTGATACTATGAAATCTTTCGTAGGAAGCCTGTAGGAATCCACCAAGGAGTTTGATGGGTAACCCTATACGGTAAAGACTAAACAGCATCCGAAACTGAGTCTTGCGTCGTTAGCTGAGAAGCTGGCACGACAGCTGGTGGATAGACAGGGAGTGGGAAGGCCGCGTGATTGAGCCCCGAAATTTGTCTCTTCGCTGGAGCTTTCGTTTTTAGACTAAGCGGGAGCAGCAGTGCAACGACGTTAACAAGGTGAGCTGTTGCATGACGGCCGGGGTCTGAAAGCAGGGCAAACCTGCATGAGGCTTCCACGGGAACTTGTCCCGCAGGGATCTCTTTGGGAGGAGACCCTCCCGTCTCCGCGCGAAGCTCCGGTGCAGGGCTGACCGGTGAACCACAGTCCAGGCGTTTCGGGGTATCTGTTTGCCACACCGGACGAAGAAATAAGGCAACAGCGCAGCGGTATTGAAGCCGAGGGAAACCGAAGGCAACGAGAAGGACGAAGGCAGTCTTAGTGCCTCCATAGTACCGATGAAGGATGGGGAATCTGTTCCACGAGCCCCATCTGCCAGGGAAGGGAAATCTCGTATGGAAACATGCAGTGGCACCTGTTTGTGGTCATGTAACTCAGAAACATACCATGAACCAGAGTCATTAATCATTATGTCAACAGTCGACTTAGATATAGCAGAACGGGAACATCATGCTTTCGGCCAGCTGCGCAGCTTCCTCGACCTGCGGATAAAAGAAGGTATGATACCCTAAAGAAGACGTTGAATAAGTCTGTCATGAATGATTCCTTATGAGGTTAGACTTGGGTATTCGAAACACCTTTCCCCTGACGGTAAGAATTCTCATCTAAAACACTTCATTTGAGGACAAACTCAGATTATTGTAAACACTGAGGAAGTATTAATTTTGAATGAAATCTGTTGAGAGGATGTTTGAGGGCTGATATATCACAATCTGATTATCGTAAACTTACATAACCAATTGTGATAGATTAGATAGTATTTCGTTATGAGCCATTACCCGAAAATTTTGCGATATTACAGGAAAGCAAATAAAAATAAATACACATTATGAGTAACACACTTGAATTCACAGACAACAACTTTTCCGATGAAGTAGAAAACAATGGCCAGCCGGTTCTGGTAGATTTTTGGGCCGAATGGTGTGGCCCCTGCCGAATGGTTGGACCCGTTGTAGAAGAGATTGCCGGAGAATATGAAGGAAAAGCAAAAGTAGGCAAAGTAAATGTAGATAATAACCCTGAGATTTCTGTAAAATATGGAATCCGGAGTATTCCGGCGCTACTGATTTTTAAAAACGGTGAAGTGGTAGATCAAATCGTTGGGGCAGTGCCTAAAGCACAGATCAAAAAACAGCTTGATGCTCAGCTGGCCTGATACCAGTATTCACCTGTATTTTCGACAGAAAGAGGCTTGCCTTACCGGTAATGCCTCTTTTTTTATGAATAGATATGTTAATGGATATCCAAATCATACATAGTTTTACAACAAATCGACAGGTGTTTCAGAACTTTCTATTTAATTTGTTCGTTAGGTCATCAATTCAGTTAACAATCATTCATAAACGCTTCGTTTTTTGAAAAAAGCTACAGGTATTACCATCGTAATTATTGTTTTCGGGCTGCTCGCATACCCGAAAGTGAAACCACTTTTCAGTTCTCCCTCTGATGATCAAACCCAAAACGACAGAGGGAATCAGCGTATCTCGGTTGAGGCAGTTGAAGTGGTTGAAGAAACACTTGAAGACCTGATCTATACAAGTGGTTCCATCCGTGCAGATGAACAAGTTGAACTCAGCGCAGAGGCCTCGGGTATCATCACCAATATTTCTTTCAACGAAGGATCTGTTGTTGAAAAAGGGGATCTGCTGGTAAAAATTAATGACAGCGAACTGCAGGCAGAGAAGCAGCGGGCGACATTTCGGCTCAACCTTGCTGAACAGCGCGAAGAGCGGCAGCGAAGGTTATTGGAGAGAGGGGGAATCAGTCAGGATGATTATGATGCCACACTCAACGAGGTGAATGTTATCCGATCGGAACTGGACCTGATTAACGCCCGAATCAACCAAACAGAAATTCTGGCACCGTTCAGCGGCCAGGTTGGGCTTAAATATGTAAGTGAAGGCAGCTACATCAGCCCCAATTCACAGATCGCCTCGCTTCAGGCCCTGAATCCGGTAAAAATCGACTTTTCGATCCCTGAACGATACATTGCCCGGGTGTCTATCGGAGATAGAATTGATTTTACGGTTCAGGGCGTCGACAGCACATTTGCCGGAGAAGTATATGCCATTGAACCCCGTATAAGTCGCGATACACGAACGATTCAAATCCGGGCGATCAGTGAAAATGACGGGCGGCTTCTTTTTCCCGGAGCATTTGCCAACATAACGCTGATTCTGGATGAAATTGATGATGCGCTGATGCTTCCCGCTATTTCCATTATACCTGAACTTAATGCCCAAAAGGTGTACGTTGTTCGCGATGGCACGGTGGAAGAGGTGAGAGTGGAATCCGGCATCCGAACAAGTAATAAAGTACAGGTTGTAGAAGGTATTGCCCCCGGCGATACTGTGTTGACAACCGGGTTGCTGCAGGTGAATCCCGGAACAGAGGTTGAAATTTCAAGAGTTCAAAAAAGCTCAGATCTATGAGTATCTCATCTTTAAGTATTCGCCGGCCTGTACTGGCATCAGTCATGTCAATCGTTATTGTACTGTTTGGCGTGATCTCTTTCTTTTACCTTGGAGTGCGCGAGTATCCTTCGGTTGATCCGCCCATTGTTACCGTATCTACAAGCTATGTAGGGGCAAACGCGGAAGTGATCGAATCACAAATCACCGAACCACTCGAAGAGTCGGTGAATGGGGTTGCCGGTATTCGAACCCTTACCTCCGTTAGCCGAGAAGGACAAAGCACACTCACCGTAGAGTTCGATCTTGAAATTGACCTTGAGGCCGCGGCCAACGATGTGCGCGACCGTGTTTCAAGGGCGCAACGCAGTTTGCCTGCCGATGCAGAGCCGCCCACGGTCACGAAGGCAGATGCCGATGCATCCCCGATTGTGTTTCTAAATATTAACAGCGACCGGCGCGATTTGCTGGATCTCACCTCCATTGCCGACAATACTTTTAAAGAACAGCTTCAAACGATTCCGGGGGTAAGCGAGATACGCATCTGGGGATCTAAAGAATATGCTATGAGGCTTTGGATGGATCCCATCAGGCTATCTGCCTACAGTCTCACTCCTCTGGATGTTCAGAATGCCCTGCAGCGGGAAAATGTTGAACTTCCCTCAGGCCGTATTGAAGGGATGAGTACTGAACTGAGCGTACGTACAATGGGACGCCTGACAACATCGGATGAATTCAATAATATGATTATCCGCGAAGAGAACGGCCAGAAGATACGTTTTCGTGATATTGGATATGCCGAGCTGGGTGCTCAAAACGAGCGAACTGTGCTCAAGAGAAACGGTGTGCCCATGGTAGGTGTGGTTGTGATACCCCAGCCGGGGTCTAATCAGCTTTCAATTGCCGAGGAGTTTTATACCCGTGTAGAACGCATTGAGGCCGATTTGCCGGAGGATATTGAAATGGCGATTGGGTTTGATAACACTGAATATATTAATCAGTCGATCAGTGAGGTGCAGCAAACCGTATTTATCGCGCTTGGGCTGGTTATTCTGGTAATCTTCTTTTTCCTGCGTGATCCCCGTTCCACGCTGATCCCGGTAATTGTAATTCCTATTGCACTGATTGGCGCCCTCTTTGTGATGTTTGTAGCCGGTTTTTCCATCAATGTACTTACTATGCTTGCCATTGTATTGGCTATCGGTCTTGTGGTGGATGATGCCATTGTTGTACTTGAAAATATCTATGCAAAAATGGAGAAAGGTTTGCCTGCAGTGGAAGCCGGTATCCTGGGATCGAAAGAGATTTTCTTTGCCGTTGTGGCGACCTCACTTGCACTTGTTTCTGTCTTTCTCCCCATTATGTTTCTTGGAGGACAAACCGGCCGCCTGTTTCGTGAGTTTGGAGTGGTCATTGCCGGCGCGGTAATTATCTCCTCTTTTGTAGCGCTGACCCTCACACCCATGCTGGCTACGAAAATTCTGTCCAAAGGAGCAGAAAAAAACAGTTTTTATCAGAAAACAGAACCCTTTTTCAAATGGGTGAATGAACTCTACAGATCCTCCCTGGAATCATTTATGAAGGTCCGCTGGATGGCATTTGTAATTGTTGGTATTGCAGGAGCTTTTATTGCATTGCTTTACGTAGCGATACCGGAGGAGCTGGCACCCCAGGAAGATCGCGGGCAAATCCGAATGTTTGCAACGGCCCCGGAGGGTGCATCCTATGAATATATGGATTCGTATGTGGATGAGATGATTGGCGTTGCACAGGAAAATGTGCCCGAAATTGTAGCAATGAATACCGTAACCTCGCCGGGTTTCGGAGCCTCCGGGTCCATCAATTCGGCATTTGCATTTTTAAATATTGGGGATGCCGATCAGCGGGATCGCAGCCAGGATGAAATTGCTGACCAGCTCACAGGACTGATGGGCGGATTAACAGGTGCTCAAACATTTGTTTCTCAGCCGCAGTCCATCGGAAACAGGCGGGGTGGATTACCGGTGCAGTATGTGCTGCAGGCACAAAATTTGCAGCAGCTCGAAGAAGTGCTTCCGGAATTTTTGCAGGAGGCAAACAGTGATGATGCATTTGTATTTGCCGAGGTTGACCTGAAATTCAATCAACCCGAGCTGCAGGTCTCCATTGAGCGTGACCGCGCAAGATCTCTTGGAGTTTCAGTTCGGGATATTGCTCAAACGCTTCAGCTTTCACTTTCGGGAACCCGCTTTGCCTATTTTATTATGGATAGTAAGCAGTACTGGGTAATCGGCCAGATGGAGCGCGAACGCCGGAACGCACCTGTAGATTTGCGAACGATTTATGTCCGAAACCAGGATGGTGAACTCATTCAGCTTGATAATCTTGTTACGGTTGAGGAAAGCAGCAGCCCACCTCAGCTGTACCGGTTCAATCGTTTTAACTCGGCTACGGTTTCCGCCCAGTTAAATGACGGCTACACCATTGGCGACGGGATTGAGGCTATGGATGCCATTGCGGCACGGATATTGCCAACCAACGTTGTTACGGATCTCGCAGGGCCATCTCGCGATTTTGCAGAAAGTGCCTCCAGCCTGATTTTTATATTTATACTGGCAATGATTCTTATCTACCTGGTACTGGCAGCGCAGTTCGAAAGTTTTATAGATCCGTTTATAATACTACTTACTGTACCTCTCGCACTTTTCGGTACGCTGCTGTCTATCTGGTATTTTGATCAAACCCTGAACATATTTAGCCAAATTGGTGCAATTATGCTGATCGGTTTGATTGCTAAAAACGGAATTCTGATCGTAGAATTTGCCAACCAGCGGCAGGAGCAGGGCCATTCAATTATGGAAGCTATTATGGACGCCGCATCTGTGCGATTCCGCCCGATCCTAATGACGACAATCTCAACAATACTTGGCATTCTGCCTATTGCACTGTCGCTTGGTGCCGGTGCAGAAAGCCGTTCATCCATGGGTATCGCTGTTATTGGCGGGCTTTTTATTGGAAGCTTTTTCACCCTGTATGTAATTCCGGCTGTATACTCTTACATGTCAACCGATAAGAGCGGAACGAAAGACCTTGAGCAGCGTGCTCAGGAAGCGGAAGAACTCGAAACAGCAAGTGTTTAAAACTCTGATGAAATTACCCTTTCTTACGGCACTGCTTTCATTATTTATGGCTGCATCAGTTAGTGCGCAGTATTTGGATGTACAGGAAGCCATATCCACCGGCCTCGAAAATAATTACAATATCCAGGTGTTTGAAAACCGGCTGGAAATTTCAAAGAACAACCGAAGCCTTGGAAATGCCGGATTTTTACCAACAGTCGGGGCATCTGCATCACGCTCAGAAAGTGTGGAAGACAGTGAGTTCAGTGCCGGTGGAGAGCAACAGACGACTTCCGGGGCAAGAAGTACGGTAACAAGCGCATCCATCGAACTTAACTGGACTCTTTTTGACGGCTTGCGAATGTTCCGGTCTTACGATTTACTCGGTGTGCTTGAGGAGATCAGCGACGCAGAACTTCGATTTGAGGTGGAAAACCTGGTACGCGAGATTACGCTGTCCTATTTTGATATTGTTCGTATTCAAAACCAGATTGAGGTTCTTGAAAATACGGTTGAAGTTTCGCTCGAACGGATTGAAATTGAAGAGACAAAACTGGACCTGGGATCCGGTTCAGAAGTGGAGCTTTTGCAGGCGCGTTCTGATCTGAATGCCGACCGTTCGGCACTGCTGCGTGAAACCAATGTGCTTCATGAAGCCAAAGTACAGCTCAACAGGCTCCTTGCGCGTTCACCTGATCAGGATTTTGCAGTTTCCGATGATATTCCTATCCGGTATGATTTAAGTGAACACGAGCTTTTTGAAAAAACAATGCTGGAGAATTCTGAGCTGGATATTGTTCGGATGCAACAAAATGCTGCCGACCTGGAAATGAAACAGGTTCAGGGAGAAAGGTATCCCGAAGTTGAACTCGGTTCCGGTTATAGATACAATCGGAATGAGGCAGGCGGCGGGTTTATCCGTTTTAATGAAACTACAGGATTTAACGTCGGTATAACCGCACGGATTAATGTGTTTGACGGGTTTAATTCCAGCCGAAGAATTCAAAATGCACAAGTAAACCGAAAGAATGCAGAACTTCAGATGGAAGAGAGCCGTCTTGCGGTGGAAGCACAGTTTCGCACACTGTTCAGGACCTATTCGAATAATATCGAACTACTTGAACTGGAACAGGATAATCTCTCAAATGCAGAAGAGACGCTCGAAGTGGCACTCGAACGGTTTCGGCTTGGTACGATCAGTTCACTCGAATTACGGGAAGCCCAGCGTTCATTTCTGGAGGCCGAAAACAGGTTGATCAACGCCCAGTTTGAGACAAAATTTGCAGAAACAGAGCTGCTTCGCCTGAGCGGAGAGTTATAGATGGGGCCACTCGGAAAAGTCATAACCTGAGTTCTATTAAGAAGGTGCTTTTTGGGAGTCATTAAAGTGAGGCAGTCCAAAAGGTAAAATTTATCGAGGATCGCTTAAGTAATTTAGTTTTTTCTCCAGACTCACCCTCTTTCCCTCTCTAACTAATAGAGAGGGGTTAAATGGTTAAATTATTTAAGCTTGTAATAAACATCCGTTCTTTAACTGACTTTTCGGAGTGGTCTCACAGATGAAAAAGAATAAACAGAGTGCTGTATGCCGGTATAACCCCGGCTATCAGGAATTAAAATCCACGCGAAAATAGAGCACAGTTCCATTTTCTCTGAATTCCATCTTATCCGCAAACTGCTCGATTAAAAAGATACCTCGCCCTCCCGTATCCAGTAAATTCTCTGCTTGAAGGGGATCCTTTTTTTTATCCGGGTCAAATCCTTCACCTTCATCCTTTACGGTGGCAGACATGTAGCCGGATGTAACCTCCACATCTACATGAACTTGTTTTCCGGGTTCTTCCCTGTTACCGTGAACGATCGCGTTTGTAACAGCTTCACTGAGAATGAGCTTAAACGTTTCGGCAGGTCCTTCGTCAATTTCACACTCATCAGAGATATCATCACAAAAATCAGGAATTCTTTCTACTTCTTCGAATACTGAAGGCAGGGTAAGAGAGTACGTTTTTTCCATTGGCAGAATAAAGGTTGACTCCTGCTGTACAGGTCAGTTGCGGATGATACAAAAACAGCTGCTGAACTGCATAATTTCAGGCCAGGTAATATTTACAATTAATATAACCGATTTATACTGAAATTAAACATACCTGTTTCAATCATTAACCGGTAAAAAGTCCGTTTGTTAGAAATCAGGCATAGATACCGCGAAGTTTCAGTGTTTCCGCAACCCGGTCGATCGCGTATACATAGGCAGCCTGGCGCAGAGTGATATTGTGTGTCTCGGCAACACCGTAGAGATTATCAAACGCAGTACGCATCATGCGGTTGAGCCGTCTGTTTACGCGCTCTTCGGTCCAGAAGTATCCCTGCCGATCTTGTACCCATTCGAAGTAAGATACCGTTACACCTCCGGCGTTTGCCAGAATATCTGGAATCACCATCACGTCATTTTCTTCGAGGATAGAGTCGGCATTTGCGGTTACCGGGCCGTTGGCACCTTCCGAAACGATGCGGGCATTTATTTTGCCTGCATTTTTCCAGTTAATCTGATCCTCTTTAGCCGCGGGAATAAGAACGTCGCATGTGAGTTGAAGGAGCTCTTCATTACTAATTGGGTCAGCGTTGGGATATCCCGCGAGAGACCTGTCATGTTCGTTCATATAGCGAATGGCTTCTGGGATATTAATCCCGTCTTTGTTGTAATAACCGCCGGAAATATCGCTGATGGCAATCACTTTTGCACCTTGTTCGTACATTAGCTGTGCAGATACGGATCCCACGTTCCCAAACCCCTGAACAACCACCGTTGTTTTATTTGGCATGAGTCCCATTTTACTCAGTGCTGCCAGGGTAACCGTAACCACTCCGCGGCCGGTCGCTTCCTTGCGTCCCTGTGATCCGCCCAGAATAATAGGTTTGCCGGTTACGACAGCCGTCTCGGTTCTCAGGGAGTTCATGCTGTAGGTATCCATTATCCATGCCATCACCTGTTCATCCGTGTTCATATCCGGTGCAGGAATATCGCGGTCGGGCCCGAACACCTCCAGAAGATTGGCTGTATAGCGACGTGTGAGGCGTTCAAGCTCTCCTTTGGACAGCTCTTTTGGATTACATCGAATTCCGCCTTTCGCTCCGCCAAACGGTACATTAACCACGGCACATTTCCAGGTCATCCAGGCGGCAAGCGCCTTCACTTCATCAAGATTCACGTCGGGCGCAAAACGCACGCCGCCTTTTGACGGGCCGAGTACATTATCATGTATAACGCGAAATCCTTCAAACACACGTATGTTTCCGTCGTCCATTACGATGGGTACCGATACAATAACCTGTTTGACCGGGCTTGCCAGGTACTGGAACATACCGTCATCAAGCTGAAGAATTTCCGCGGCAAAGCGAAAGCGCTCCATCATCGATTCAAACGGTGATTCTTCGTCAAGTTTTGGTCCGGGTTCCTTATAAAAAGAGGTGAGACTTGATGAGTATCTTGTCATATGGTTTTTCTGATACGGGAGCGCTTTTTTGAGCTCTGATAATGGTTGTGATAATAGTTCAAATGAAAAATACAGCACTTTTTACCAAAGCGGAAACGATATTTTTAAAAAGTTCGGTGATTATTCACTACTAAATGCTGTCTGGTGACCGGGTATGTTTTGAATCTGCAGCGGGTAATAGTTTCTTAATATTTGAATGGTATTTTAAAAAGCTTTAAACCCTCAGGCGGGCATCTGCATGACGACAAGAACAAAAAATGGAAAAAAGAAAAAGGTTGAAAAACCTAAACAGGTGAACGGGGCCGTTTCTTACCTTGAGAGTTTGCTGTCAACCGGACTCATTGAATTGGTGCGTGAAGAGCGCAGGTTCCTGATGCTGATTGGTGTTTTTTTCTTTGTAGCAGGTGTTTTTTACGATCGCCCTGAGATAGCGATGTGGATTGGGTTTTTCTTTGCAGCGTATTCGGCCATAGCAAACGACAGTATACAAACAATCGGTACGTTCCTGGCATCCAACGCCGATAAAAAATGGTGGATTCTCTGGCTTTGGATCGGCGGAATATTTCTGCTGACGGTAAGCTACAGTTGGTTCATGTACGACGGCGATGTAACGTATCAGCGTCTCACCTCCCGAGGATTCGACGAGGCACCGCAATCATTCCAGTTTTTGCAGGTTGCTGCTCCGCTGTTCCTTTTAATTATTACCCGGCTCCGTATGCCGGTGTCCACCACATTTTTGCTGCTGAGTGCATTTGCGACTCAGCCGGAGGGTATTATTGATGTACTGAACAAAAGCTTATCAGGATATTTTATCGCATTTGTAGTGGCAATTGTAGTTTGGTTAGTGCTGAGTAAGCTTCTGGCCAGGCTTTTCACGGGGAAAGCATCTGCTTTTTGGACACCTCTTCAGTGGATTGTAAGCGGGCTTCTGTGGGCGGTATGGCTGATGCAGGATGCTGCAAATATCGCCGTCTACCTTCCCCGGAGTCTGGAGGTGTCTGGGTTTCTCGTATTTTCCGGGGCAATTTTCTTTGGCCTGGGAGTTCTTTTCTATTTTAGAGGTGATAAAATCCAAAAGATTGTCACGGAGAAATCGTACGTAACAGATGTTCGTTCAGCTACCGTCATTGATGGCGTGTATGCACTTGTACTCTATTATTTCAAGTCAGTAAGTGTGGTTCCGATGAGCACGACCTGGGTATTCATCGGTTTGCTTGCGGGCCGTGAAGTAGCCATGAGTCTGACCGACTCGAAAGGGAAGGGGAGGCCAATCACCAAAACTTTTCGCCTTGTTTTGAAAGATGCCAGCTATGCCATGATTGGCCTCATTATTTCAATTATTATTGCGGTGGCAATTAATCCCGTTATTTGGGATGAACTGGTCAATTACTTTTTTAGTTGATATTTAGAAATAAATAGTCCATAATAAGGGCTGTTTGAACTGTTTTAATAGGGTTCAAATTCAATATTTCAAAAATATCTATCGATGGACAGTGCAGTACTTGTTTTAAATCAAGACTATCAGCCTCTGAGTGTATGCTCTGTGCAGAGATCTATAAAACTGCTTTTCCTTGAAAAAGCCGAACTTCTGCACGACCACCCCCGGCGGCGTATCCGAACGGTTGATGATCAGTTTTCATATCCTTCCGTAATACGATTGCGGCGTTATATCAATCTGCCGTATAAGCGGATTGTGTTGTCGCGCAGAAATATTATGAAGAGGGACAATCACACCTGCCAGTATTGTGGTAACCGCTCAGACCTCACGCTCGACCACGTGCTTCCCCGCAGCCGAAACGGGGCAGACAGCTGGGAAAACCTGGTAACAGCCTGTAATACATGCAATGTGAAAAAAGGCAACCGAACCCCGGAAGAGGCCTCCATGCCGCTTGAAACAGATCCGTACCGGCCCGTTCATATCACGTTTTTCCAAAACCTTATCAGTACTGTCCAGGATGACTGGAAACCGTATTTGTATATGTGACTGGGAGTAAAAAAGTGAGAAGGCAGAAGTGAAAATGACAAATAGAAGTCTGCCCTAAAAAGGGGAGTTTGAGAGGGGGGTTCATCGAATTATTTTCACCCCTGGAGGGTAAGGACTGTCACTCTGCCCCAGATTTTTTTAGGTGACTAACATAGGTTGGCATAAATTTTCACTTTTCACTTTTCACTTCCGCCCTTTCACTCTTTAAAAATCGAATCATCCAGCATGTCGTTCTCATAGAATACCGTGCGGTTGCAGAACAGAATTGCCAGGAACACGGAGAGAATCGTCCCGGAAAAAATAGCCAGCATTATCATGATCTGGTATTGTATTGCGGTCATGGGTGAGCTTCCGCTCAGAATCTGGCCGGTCATCATACCGGGAAGCGACACCAGGCCGATGGTAGCCATGGCTGCAAGAGTGGGGTTGGCCGATTTTTGCAGCGCCTGCTGAAAAAAAGGGTAGAGTGCCTCTTGCCGTGTCGCCCCTGAGGCGAGGTAAAACTGGTAGCGCTCTTTGTTCTCCTTCAGGTTGTAGTAGAAGTCGTTAATTCCAATCACATTACTTCTCAGGCAGTTGCCCAGAACCATTCCTGTGATTGGGATGGCGTACTGGGCTTCAAGGAATTTTGGCAGCTGAATCACAATCTCCAGGAAGAAGAGGTTGATCAGGATGATACCGATAAAGGTAGCTCCAAAGATCGGGAAAACCAGTGATCGTGTGGTTTGGAGGCCGCTCCGGTCGATGGTTGCAAAATCGGCTACAATTACCATCACCATAATCCATGCCAGGTTCAGCCAGGTGTTGTCGTACTCAAACAGGTATTCCAGGTAGTAGCCGACGAACAAAAGCTGCAGGGTCATACGAATGCATGCAACCACCATTTTTTTGTTCAGCCCGGTGTTGTACCACCACAAGATGGCACCCGGAATAATGAGAATGATGAATCCTATGGCAAGCTGAAACCAGCTGAGTTGAATGATTTCCATAAGTGCTCAGGTTTGGTTAAGATCCATAATTCGGCTACATCGATCAATCCAGAATGGATCGTGTGAAATAGAGATCACGGTTTTATGTTCTGTGCCCAGCAGATGGTCAGCAGCTTTCTGTTTGGACTCTTCGTCCAGTGCAGAGGTTGGTTCATCAAGTAGCAGAATCGGTTTATCAAGCAGGATACAAAGTGCAATTCCCACACGCTGCCGCTGACCGGTAGAGAGATCTGAAAAAGATTTGCTGATACTTTCAGGGGCCAGGCCAAGATCCTCAAATAGTTTTAAGATCTGTTCCTCATCAGGAGGCTTACTGACGCTTTGTTTAAATGTGAACGGAAACCTGATGACGTCCGCAACGGTTCCCCTGCCAAGATTCAGATCCTGTGGCAGCCAGGCACATTGCGTGCGAAATTCTCTGAGCACAGGGCCCTCCAGGGGATCTCCATTGTATAGAATTTCACCTTCATCGGGTGTTTCAAAACCAAAAATGAGCCTGAGAAGCGTGGATTTTCCACCACCCGATTCCCCTTTGATGACAACCCGCTCACCTTCTTGAATCGAGAAGTTGAATTGCCGGAAAATGGTCTCGTCGCCATACGAAAAAGAGAGATTTCTACCCTGTAGAATCATCAGAAACTGTAGCTTACATTGAAGCGGTAAGGTAGGGAGGCGGGGTCAATCCGGCAACATTAAACCGGGATCGATTTTTGAGCAATGGCCAGTCCCTTTTCAAACGCGTTGATCATGGCTTCAATGGTATCGGGAGAAGCACCTTTGGTTTGCCATTTCTGGCCGTCTTTGGCAAACGTAAGCGTTACGACTACGAGGGAATCGGTATCGGGACTCAAGATTTCCACTTCGTGATCGACTACCTCAATGGGTAAAATTTTATCGCTCTCTGCCTTTATCGCGTGAATAGCAGCGTCTATTGGCCCCACACCTTTTTTTGTGGAGACGACTTCTTTGCCATTGATTCGCAGCATCACACCGGCTTCAATCAGCTCCTCTTTGCGCATGGTAATTTTGTAGTCAATGACCTCTACAGGGGTTTCGAGGTCGGTCTCTTCATTCAATACCATTGTTTGCAGGTACTGCGTTTCGTTCTTGTGAAGCGTTTTCCCTCGTTTGTTGATACGTTCAACGTATTTTTCGTACAGCTTGCGGTGATTTTCTCCAAGATTGAGATTCGCCAGCAGGTTGTCGCGGCTCTTGCCGAACGATTTTTGCTGAATCTCCACAAACCCGGATTCAATATAGCTATGAATGTGCTCAAGGTCGGGTTTCAGTACGGGCGGTGTGAGGGAGTGTGTGGCCACAACCTTTGTATCCTTCAGTCCTGATCCTGTAAGTACAAATAGACACCGTTTCCCGGAAAATAGGTCCGGGTGATTTTTGAAGGAGGCCAGAGGCAATGCACACGCCGGCTCGGTAAAATGTCCTTCCACGGTAGCCATCTCCCGAAGAGATTCCAGGATTTCATCTTCAGTGACGGTTAAGGCCTTTCCATCGGTAGCATCAATGCCGTTCAGTACCTTGTAAAAATCAATTGGATTGGATGTGGCCACGGATGAGGCCATTGTGTTTGACTGTGCATCCAAAATCTTCTTACGCTTAAAAATACCCTGCACAACCGGGGAACTGCTTTCCGGCTGAACGGCAACCAGGTGAGGAATGGTATCCACCGTTCCGTATTCTTTCATCTCTTTAAATCCTTTGTAGATCGCCCCGAAATTGGTGCCGCACCCTACCGGGATGAATATGTAGTCGAACGGTTCGCGATCCTGCTCAATCAATTCATAAGAGAAGTTTTTCTGCCCCTCTTCGCGAAACACGTAATCACCGGCAAGGTAGTAATTGCCCGATTTGGCAAACTCCCTGCAGAGCGCCTCACATTTGGTAAAATCCCCCTGGATACGCAGGATGATAGCGTCGTAAATGGTGGCCTGCGCCAGCTTGGCTTCCGAGGTTTGTTCGGGCACAAAAACGTAGCAGGGAATCTTAAAATAAGAGGCGTATGCAGCGACAGAAGCGGCCATGTTTCCGGTGGAGGCCAGGCAAATGGCATCAGCTTCAAGCTCGATAGCTTTCTGAACCTCGATGTAGCTGCCGCGATCTTTAAAACAGCCGGTTGGGTGCTCAAATTCCAGTTTGGCATAAAGGTCAGCTCCGTACCGATCCGACAGCCTGGAGAGATACTTCAACGCCGAGGGATGATTTTTCAGCGGGTCGGGCACAATTGACTTTAACGGGTACTGGATCTCTTTTCGGGCTTCGGAATACTCAATTTGTAATACGCCGCCGCATGAAGTGCAGTAGGTGGATGTTTCTTTTTCATTATTCTCGTGCCCGCACATGATGCAGGTCATTTTATAGCCGGTGTGAATAGTCGCCATTTGGGTTGGGTTGCATTATTATGTTGGCAGTTCATCAAAAATACGAATCTCAGCGGTGAAGCTGAAACAGAAATGGAAGCGCTTTTAAACGCGTTATTTGTTATTGGTGGACCGGTCATCAGATTTTATAAATTGAAAGCAAATAACTTCATACCTAATAACCAATCAACAAATTTTCTAATAACAAATTTACGACAAAGGAAGAAGTAGAATATCCTCGAAATCGAGATCCAGTTCTTCAAGAACCGGGCCGGCAATCTCCACAATTTCGTCCTCGGAGTAATCCCCGAGACCTTCCAGTTCCACGTAGAGGATTTCATTAAGCTCGTCCACGTAGAAGCGTGATTCGCTGGATTCAAAACTCTCCTCTAAAATCTTTACCAGGTATTCGATATCTTCGTGCCACGCCTGGTATTCTTGTTCCTGCTCCTGTTCCTTTTTTTGGGACATTGTAGTGGTTTCATTAAATGTTTGAATTGAAAAATATTGAATCCTGCCCCATGAACCAATCACTGATTTCACTACTGGAAATCTCCAATAAACAGAGCCGAATCATTTTAGGCCTCATGAGCGGTACATCGGCCGACGGGCTTGATATGGCACTGGTTAAGTGCACGGGAAACGGCTTTGGAACCACGGCACAACTGCTTGAATTCAGTACGGTTTCCTACCCGGCATTTCAATCTGACCGGCTTTCGGCTGTGCTGTTTGATGAAGATGCCGCCCAGGGTGATGTGCTGAGTCTGCAAACGATGCTGGAGGAGGTTTGGGTTAAACTGATAAAGCGGCAGCTTGCGGAGTGGGGAATATCACCGGGTGAGATTGACCTGCTTGCCAGTCATGGCCAGACGGTTCTGCACCTGCCTTCGGGTGAGGAGCAGAGAGCGGCAACCTGGCAACTGGTTGACGGGGATGTTCTTGCAGAGCAACTTGGCATTGTCACGGTGTCTGATTTTCGGAAAAAGCACATTGCGGCCGGGTTTGATGGCGCTCCGCTTGCCCCCCTGGGCGAACGGCTGCTTGTGGGGGATGAACACACACCCTGTATTTTGCTGAACCTGGGAGGCATCGCCAACATCACATACCTCGAAAATTCAGCCGGAGAGGCCACACTGCCGTTTTCCACGGATACCGGACCTGCCAATACGCTGATTGACGCGGCGGTGAAGCACCATGTTTCGGACAAAGAATACGATGAGTCTGGACGAATAGCGGCATCGGGAACCGTTCGTGAAGAATTACTTAAGAAGCTGAAAGCTCACCCCTTTTTTGAAAAACCATCCCCGAAAAGTACCGGTCCGGAGGAGTTTCATTTTGAGTGGGTGAAGTCCCAGGCGGATGCAATGGATAAACAAGTTTCGGCCGAAGATGTAATTGCAACGCTGACCCGTTTCAGCGCATGGAGCATTGCACGGGAAATCAAAAAACTGAATGTGAACTCACCGTTGAACATCTACGCCAGTGGAGGGGGCGTACACAACAAAACGCTTATGGGAATGATCGCAGAAGAGCTACCCGGCTGCAGTCTGCAATCTTCCGATACCCTTGGCATTCCGTCAGATGCCAAAGAAGCAATTCTGTTCGCGGTATTTGCCAACGAACTGGTAGCAGGCGACGGATGGCTGAAGCCGGACGGGTCCCGGTTTACGCTGGGTAAGATTTCGTTTTCGGGGTGAGGTTTGAAAACTGG
>JAWLEH010000168.1:0-5349 GCA_041686215.1 Balneolaceae bacterium
ATCAATTACGCATTCCGCCTCGGTCAATCAATTCTTTGGCGCTTGTGAGGGCCGAATCGGTGATCTCCTCCCCGCTCATCAGGCTGGCCACCTCATGGATATGTTCTTCGTCAGACAGTGGAATGATTTTGGTGATCGTACGCTCTCCTTCTTCTACTTTTTCAACGCGGTAGTGTTTGTGTGCCTGGCTGGCAATCTGCGGCTGATGGGTAATCGCCACAATCTGGCAGTGTTTCGAAAGTTTCCGCATTTCGCGACCCACCTTCTCAGAAATATTTCCGCTGATTCCCGTATCGATCTCATCAAAAATCATCACCGGCAGATGGTGTTCTTTCGCCAGGATCGATTTCAACGAGAGCATCACCCGGGAAATTTCACCGCCTGATGCAATTTTGGCCAGCGGCTTGGGTGCCTCTCCTTTATTGGTTGATATATAAAACCGTACGTCGTCACATCCCGTTGCCGTACACTCTATGCTCTTACCGTCCACCGTTATCCATCCACCATGCGCTTCCAGCCAGCTTACATCAACCCGAAACTGCCCGTTTTCAATACCAAGATTTTTCAGTGCCGTCACAATTTCTGCCGAAAGCTGACGGCCGGTTTCTTCCCGTTTATTATGCAGGGCCACCGCTTTTTCTTTCAGCACCTCCGCCTGCTCACGGATCTTTTTTTCAATCCGTTCAATCTCCAGGTCAAAATTCTCCGCAACATTCAGTTCCTGTTTAATCTCATTATAGTAGCTGATTAGCTCCGGGATCGACCGCATGTATTTCTTTTGAAGGCGGTTCAGTTCCGACTGTCGCTGACGAAGAGTTTCCAGCCGTTTTGGGTTGAACTCTATCCCGTTACGATAGCGCTCAGCAAACTGTATGGCTTCCTGGATGCTGATCCGGGCCGTATTCACTTCCTGCAGATAGGTATCAAACTCCGGCTCAATTCGCGCCATATCCTCCAGGTGCAGCTTAATGGTATTCAGCATCTGCATCAGGCTCACGTCATCCCCGTTGCCAATTTCGGCAATCGCGGCTGCTTTTTGATCCAGGTCTTCCGCATTGTCCAGCAGATTCATCTCCGTTTCCAGTTCCTCCTCCTCTGCAGTATCCAGCTCGGCAGTTTCCAGCTCCTGAACCTGGAACCGGTAGAGCTCCGTCTTCTCTTTCAGCTCCCTTTCCCGGCGCTGTAAATCGCCAAGCTCTTTCTGATACCCTTTCATCTTATCGTATTCTCCCCGGTATTCTTCAAGGGCGGGCTGAACTGACTCAAATCGGTCAATCACATCCATATGGTGCTCATCCTTCAGCAACATTTGATGTTCGTGTTGCCCGTGCAGATCCACAAGCTGATCACCAACTTTCTTCAAAACCGCAATATTCACCGGGGTATCGTTAATAAATGCCCGGCTTCCTTTCTGCCTGATTTCCCTTCTCAAAATCAGCTCCTCGCTGTACTCAACCGCGTTTTCTTCCAATAAAGTTGCCAAAAACGGGTCTCGCCCGATCTCGATGGTTGCCTCAGAAATGGCCTTATCCGCTCCCTGGCGAATCACTTCCGTGTCGGCCCGTTCCCCAAGGATCATATTCAGTGCGCCAACGATGATTGATTTACCCGCGCCGGTTTGACCAGTTAATATGTTCAGGCCATTTTCAAACTGAACATCAAGCTCATCAATCAGTGCAAAATCTTTTATGTAGATAGATTTAATCATGGCAGGAATTGGTCTTTTTTAAAATCAGAAGAACCGTTGAGTGACCATATAAAATAGGAGTTATCTGACTGATATCAGAAAAAATATGGATTTACAGGAAATCATGTGAGGCAGTTTTCTTAACTGTCATGACCTCTCAAAATTGGAATCGCCTGTGAAGTGTCGACCTGTCTGCTCCCCTGAAAATTTCAGATCCATGAAAACCAGAATTACACTCCTATTATCAAATAAATTGGAAATCAGTCCACTCCGAAAAATCAAATAAAGAACGGCCTTGATAACAAGCTTAAATAATTTAGGTTTATCCTCCGGACTCACCCTATATCACTCTCTATCAAATAGAGAGGGATTCAATGTCTAAATTATTTAAGCTTGTGCCATTAATTTTTAGAACGTCTGACTTTTCGGAGTAGACTCAGGTATGGTTTTTCCGAAAAAGGGCCTTATCCCCGCCGGGTCATTATTATGCCTGCCACCACGATTGCTGAACCTGCATATTGTATCGTTGATAGAGACTCCTTCAGTAGTATAATGCCAAAAATCAGGCCCAGAACCGGTACCAGGTTTTGATATACGGATGTTTTTACCGGGCCAACATGAACAATGCCATTATTCCAGACAAGGTAGGCCAGGCCGATGGAAAGAGCTCCGCTGTAGATCATCCCGCTCCAGGCTGCGGAGGAAACCGCGCTCCAGTTTGTCGTTTCAGCGGACAGAATGGAGAGGCCGCTAAGTAGTACTGCACCAATCAGCGTCATAATTCCCGAAAACTGAAGTGCTGAGTATCGTTTCAGGAACTGTTTCGACCGGATGGTGAACACCGCCCAGGTGACGGCTGCACAAACAATAATGAGGTCGCCCCGGAACGTTTCTGACGCCAGGCTAAGCGGATTAGCACCACCGCCAACAATTGCGGTAACGCCTAAAAAAGCAAGCATGACACCGATAGCTTTTATACGGGTCATTTTTTCATCGGTAAACAGGTGAGAGAAGATTGCAATCCAAATTGGGATTGTACCCAGCATCACGGCTGCATTGGCTGAAAGCGTCAGATCTATCCCCACAATAAAGAGCCACTGGTACAAGACGTTTCCTATCAGACCGATTCCTAACAGCGGAACCCAGTCGGATCGCGGCACAATAAACCAGGATCTTTTTAACAGTATGACGGTCCAGATCAACCCGGCAGCTAATAGAAACCGGATTGAATTAAAACTGTAGATATCAACTTCAGAAAGGCTTGCCTTTACAACTGAAAAATTAAGCGCCCATATTACGGCTATGGCAAACAGAGATATATCCGTAAAAGGTATGCGTGCAGGTAACGTAAACTTCATGCAGATAATTAAAGGATGGGATAAGATAGGCAGATCAGCTACAGGATGGAAGAAAAAACAGAATCGGGTAGTAAATAAATTAAAACGAACTATCTCAATGGCTCTGCCGGGAAATAGTTTGTTTGAGATTGAAGAGGCTTAAAAAAGTATCAAAACCAATTCTTCTATTAAACTATTGAACAAACAGTAAGATGTTGATTATAAACAATATGCGTACTTATCGATTCTTGCAGTTTTGCGATTTATACGCTTGTCAGGTGATTAGTCTAAAACGTCACAACCTGGTATCCATCCGTTATGTATGTACGCAAACTGGGGTGATCATCGTAATCATCCAGCAGTTTTACATCTGTTTTTCGAACCTCGTTGATAACGCCAAACGCTTTCGAGCAAAACTTGCACGCTCCCTCAATTACTGGTTTCACAGCCTGATAGAGTGGATGCGCATCGTGATCTTCCTTCTCCAGCTCCGGGATGAATGTCACACCGGCGCCGTCAAATACCAGCTTTACATCGTCCCCTTTTTCATGGAGTTCTTTGGCAAATTCCATGGCATTTACTACCCGGCCAAGCGCTTCATGTGAACCGGTTTCTGCGAAAACTATAATGGCTACTTTATTCATAAGTATACTCTAAAGTTTGATTTGTATTCACCTGAATTCGATCCTCAAATTAGTCGGTTATCACCTAAAGCAGTACAAAAAGGACGTTAGTAAAGTTGATGCGTCAACAATTCTGACATGCCACGCCCCGGCGTGGCATCTCCTGTCTTTGTTAAGATTAGAAGATCACGCCCCCCCACAGGGATCTGTACAGACCGGGAAAGTGCGAGATGATGTCCTTTTTGAACTGCTTTTGCCATTTTTTAAATCGAATTCAGGTTATTCAACATTTTAAACAAAGTGAACCCGGAGCGCATTCTAAGATTATATGACAATTGTATAACATCCGGATCACATGCAATAACGCATAGCGGAACACCAACGATCTGCCAGAGCTCCCGAGTGGTGTTTGTGGGATCCTGACAGAGTCTGAATGTAGATGACTGGGTGATTAAAAAAATGGGAAATCAGATGGTTGATCGGGTATTCGTTACAGGGGTTTTTCACAGGCTTCAGGGAGAAGTGCAGGCACATGCCGCAGAGCGCTTGACGTGACACTAATCCATTTCCACTACCTGAATTATTGATTCCTGGCTTCCGTCATTATCGGCGGGATCAACACCTGCCAAATGCGCCGTCAATTCATAGACATCAAGAGCTGAAATGGCAGGTATGGTGTGACCGGTTTTGATGTCAGGACCGCTTGCGAAGAATATGGTTCTCATTTCCGGTGCCTCGTGGTCAAAGCCATGTGTTGCTGCAACCAGTCCGCGTTCTTCTAAGAATTGCCGGCTTGTAATAGTGTACCCAACATCAGCGATCATAATAATTTCCGGAATACGATAATGATGAGTAAACCCATACTGGCGCGGCAGATCTTCTTTTTTGAAAACCCTGTAGTTTTGTTCGTTCTCCTTCAGCGCCTGGTAGATCTCTTCTTTTTTTCCTTCAGCCGGTTTCAGCATGGCAACCGGAGTGTAATCAATGATCTCAACATCATCAGTCGCAATTATCTCCTCTAAAAATATGACCCTCTCTTCAGAAAGCTCCGCCATTCCGTGGTCGGAAAGAACAATGATATTCAGTTCATTTTGTAAACCCATGTTTTCCACGGAGTTCAGCAGGTAGCCAAGTAATGAATCCGCCAATACCACCGCTTCATCCACCTCGGCCGATTGAGTTCCGAAAGAATGGCCGCGGCTATCCACATCACTGAAATAAAGTGTGGCAAAATCAGCATTGATCCCGCCGGCC
Source organism: Balneolaceae bacterium (assembly GCA_041686215.1). Lineage (GTDB taxonomy): Bacteria > Bacteroidota > Rhodothermia > Balneolales > Balneolaceae > SW132. The sequence continues at coordinate 4,902 of JAWLEH010000168.1, forward strand.
GGATCAAGCCAGCTCATGACGGAATCAACCCTTGCGGTATTTTCTACCGAACCGTCGTACGGCTTCCATTTTGTTGGCCGAACACCTTCAATCGATGCTTCGGAGCCGGGCCAGAACATGGTTGCCGAGGTTTTACCCTGTTTCTCCACTGTTGTCCAGATCGGTTCGCCGCCCCACCAGCGTTCGTCGTTCGGACTCTCTTCCGGCGGACCGTAGCTGAACCGCGCATCCAGGCTGTCATCCATAAAGCTGTTGGAAATAATACCGTGATTTTCTACAAGAAGCCCGGTCACCAGAGAATAGTGATTGGGAAACGTTTTGGTTGGAAAAACCGGAGTCATATACTCTGCCTTCGTACCGCCCTCGATAAACCGGTCGAAATTGGGTGTTGGATTGCGGTCGAGGTATTCGTTCATAAATCCGTCAAAGGAGATCAGGAGTACTTTTT
>JAWLEH010000169.1:0-5229 GCA_041686215.1 Balneolaceae bacterium
CTGAAAACGCTTTCAGAAAATTTTACTCAAAAATTTATTTACAACATTTGGTTCATTTTGATCGTATAGATCGTCTTAAAAAAAATTTACAAGACAGTTGTACAATAAAAATTAATTCGTCTTTCATCATAATGAACCGACTATATTTCGTCACGTATTACCTGCTCTACTTGACACCTAATACCCCTTCTAAATCCGGGACCACAATTTTGGTAAATCAATACCATTTATCACATTGAGTTTCTCTTACCTTCATAATTTTAGGCCAAAAATCCTATCTCTCACAAAAAAAAGCCGCTCCCGGATGAACCGAAAGCGGCTTTAAATACGTCAGAACTGTTTAAATGGTGTTTATTACTCGTCCCACCAAAGCGGTGTGTACGGAGAATCTTCTCCCTGTTCATCAATAGCAGCCTGATAATTGGCACCGTTTATATTGGCTTCAGTTGTTGGATATGTCACCCGAAGGGGGATGTCCGGGCTGGAACCGGGTGCATGTGGATTGGGATCCAGTTCAGGAAACCCTAATCTCCTCCATTCTGCCCAGGCCTGGTACCCGTTCGGGAAAAGGGCCAGCCATTTCTGGTTCCCGATTTTTTCGTCCCACTCAGCTGCGTTATAGGCCACTTCGGCTTGTGCCGTGTAGTCATCCAGGTCATCTGCGTTAAACACACCCCACTGTTGCCAGGAATCCTCGATCCCGGAGTAGTAGAGTTCGTCTGCATCTCCTTCTATCCAGCCGCGTTCCACAGCTTCAGCCATGGCAAAGTGCAATTCCGCGGTTGTAATGATCGGCAGACTTGCATCCTGCTGACCTACACCCGGCCCGCCGGCTCCAATTGCAGAGCCCGGAAATGAGATTGCGGAGTTAGATAAATCTCCTGCATTTTCAAGAAACGGCATTCCAACAATTTCATCCAGTGTCACCACGCCATCTTCCTGATCCTCATCGGGCGCCGGAAGGGCATATCGTGTGAGACGCTGATCTTCCAGATCTTTCATGTAATCTGCAATGGTTTCGTGGATGGCGTAGTCTGTACGGGTTCGAAACCGGGTGTACCATGGATTTTCATTATCTGCATCGGCCAGAAACGGATACATGATATTTTCCTCGATGATTCCTGAATCTATAGCGTCTGAAAACTCGGCCTCAGCCAGCGTTTCATCAACTTCTGAAAGCCTCAGTGCAATCCGTGCCCGAAGGCTGTTTGCAAACTGCTCCCACATTACCATATTGCCATCCATAAGAATATCTCCTGAAACAGGGTCACCATCATCTATCTGATCGGCGGCCTCATTCAGTTCCGTGAGAAGATCGGCATAAATTTCATCCTGGCTGTCGTATGCAGGCTGGAAATTTTCTCTGCCCTGCAGGGCTTCAGAGTACGGGATCATTCCCCACCGGTCGGTCATCATGTGATAAAAGTAGGCTCTCAAAATGCGTGCAACGGCAATTTGGTTATTATTGCTTCCGCCAGACTGAGCCACTTCATCCCGGGTTTCCTCATCGGAATTAAGCCGGATAATGTTTTCCAGGTCCTGAAGCGGGCCTGTATACCATGCATTAAAATCGGCGTTTGTGTTTCTGTATTCCTGGTCGTCGGTATACTGGGTTTCACCGATATATTGAACCCAAAGAGTTCCCATAAAGGCCCCAACGACATCTCCCATGTCTCGCTGGGCACTGGTTAGGAGAAGTTCGGTACTTACTTCTGCAGGATTGTTTGGATCGTCATTTACGGACCCAAAATCATCACAGCTCAGCAGAAGCAGTGTCATAACTGTAAACAATGCTGCTTTTTTAAATGGTTTCATAGGATCACTATTTATAAAATTAAAATTTCTTTGATGTGGGTTTAAAATCCAAGATTGATGTTAAATCCAATGGTACGTGTTCCGGGCATTCCTCCACCTTCCCAGAAACCAAAACCATTTGCGTTGTTTTGAATTGCTGACGGATCCACACCATCTGTGTTGGAATAGATCAACAGCGGATTTTGCATATCAAGCGCCACAGTTGCGCGGTTTAAAGGCAGCCGCTCCAAGTAATCGCCCGGGATGTTATAACTCAGCTTTACTTCACGGAGTTTAATGTAGCTGGCGTCTTCAATCCACGCTTCTTTGTTGTAAAACTGATCTATATAATAGAGATCTGCCTGGCGCAGGTAGGCAACTTCATTGCCATCTTCATCCACACCTTCTACCAATACACCGCCTGACTCATCACCGGCATCTCCCAGCGGGATAGAACTGTAGGATGTCTCTTCACCTTCGGAATCGATAAAGGTTGAGTTTCCGCCAGAGTCCAGAAGGGGATCTCTCACCCGGTTGCCGAGTGTGTTATTTCCAACGGTTTCTTTACCCAGCCCTGAGTATGCGTTAAACATCCGGGTTACAGAGTAAAACTTGCCGCCTTTCTGAAATTCGAAAAACGTACCCAGAGAAAAGTTTTTGTAATTCACGTTCAGGTTAAATCCGCCATTCCAGTCGGGCAGAATATTTCCGAGATCTTTGCCGGGTTCAAGCGCATAGGTACCGTCACTATTTACAATGCGGTTCCCGTTTTCATCCTCGGCATAACCGCCATAGCCGCTGCCCACAACGGCCCGGCCCCACTCTTCGCCTTCATCCGCGTACAGTTCCACACCAAAAGCGGCCTGTTCAAGAAGGCGCGATTCAATGCCATCGGCAAGTTCATCCACCACAGATTTGCTGGCTGACCAGTTCACATCTACCTCAACATTCAGGTCGCGGGTCTGAACCGGTGTTGCACCAACTGCAACTTCCCACCCGGTTGTGGTAAATTTACCGGCATTCACCAGTGATTCATCATACCCGCTTGAACCGGGGACTTCCAGGGCGAGAATTTCATTCTCACGAACCGAATTGAAGTAGTTAACATCCGTACTTATTCGTCCGTTAAGGAACCGCAAATCAATACCAAACTCATAGTCGGAAGATATGGCCGGCTCCAGGTCGGGATTGGCCAGTGTATTTGGAATGGTTTGCGACGGAGAGGTTCCGTAAGGTGTTCCGCTGTTCAGCGATTCAACCACCCGGTAAGGATCCAGATCGTTACCCACCTGCGCTACTGAAGCACGCAGCTTACCAAAGCTCAGAATATCCTGAGAAGGGAAGGCATCAAGTTCGGTAAAGACAAAACTTCCTGACAATCCATAATATAAGTAGGAATTGTTATCAGAAGGCAGTGCCGACGACCAGTCGTTACGCAGTGAACCATCCAGGTATAACATATCTTTGTACCCAACGGTGGCAGTACTAAACAAACTGCGCACTACTTTTTGTTCATTAAAGTTGGATACATCCGGCCGGTTTATCGATGCATCGATATTGAAAAAGTTCGGTGTTGAAAGACCGCCCACGGTTTGCTGGATCACCTGGTTAAAGTCTTGTGTGAGAATATTTCCGCCTACATAACCGGAAAAGGAGAAGTTTTGGAAGTCTTCTTCATACCGTGCACCCGCTTCGTAGTTTACCTCCCGCCGTGAACGCTGGGAGACGTAGTACCAATCCTCTTCGAGACCGCCTGACCCAATTCGGTCTTCAGCAGTGAAACTGTAGGTATCCAGGTGAAGTTTACCAATCAGTTCAATATTGTCATTCACGTTATAGGAGAGGTTGTAATTCCCGTAGATCCGGTCTCTGTCAACTTCGGAGACATTCTCGAATGTAGTGAAATACGGGCTATCCCAGTACAGCGGCCTTAAGTTTGTATTCGACCGGATGTTCCAGGACATTATGGTTCCATCATCGGCGCGGTACTGACGCAGCTTATCCATGTCAAGCTGTCGCTGGAACCACTGGTTCATGGACTGGACGGGGTTCCCCTGTGTTGGCGAATATCCTACAGCCGGCCGGCCTTCACTCTGGGTATTCACATAGTTAAATGAAACACGAGAGGTAAATTTATCGGAGTGGCTCAGTGAACCATTAAAGTTCAGGGCTGTTTTGTCCAGTTCAGAATTTGGAAGCACTCCGCTCCTTGATGAGTTGGAGATCCCTGCCCGAAAGGAGGCATTTTGTCCGCCACCGGAAATAGATAAGCGGTTTGCAATTCGAACACCGGTATCAAAAAAGTTATCAATATTATCTGACTGAGGCTCAAGAGGAACTTCTTGTCCATAATCACTTTCACCATCGCCATCAAAATCGTGATCATACCACGACCACCACGGGCGGTACATTTGCCCATCCATTCGCGGGCCCCAGCTCTCATCAGCTGCATAGTTCAGCCCGTTGTAGGTTTGTCCGTCTTCGGGATCTTCATACTCTATAAGACTTTGTGTATATCCGCCGGCATATTCATTTTGATACTCCGGCAGTATGTATGGTCTTTCAAAATAGGTACTGTTGGAATAGTCGACCCGGATGGGTTGGTCTTCGCCCATTTCCGCTCGCTTCGTTGTTATAACAATCACTCCATTGGCCGCACGGTTACCGTACAGTGCAGATGCCGCAGCACCTTTCAGAACCGATACATTTTCCACACTGCTCAAATCGATATCCGAAGCCAGGTTTCCGAGATCGCGCCCGGTTGATGTTCCACCGATATTAAAAGAGCTGTTATCGATAGGTGTACCGTCAACCACAAAAAGAGGCTGACCGTCCGACAGGCCATTTGCGCCCCGGATCCGGATCCGCTCCGACCCTCCCAGGCTGTTACTTCCCACAACCTGAACACCCGCCACTTTACCGGCAAGTGCTCCTACGATATTATCCTGGTCAATACGAGCAATATCTTCAGAGCTTACATCCTGCACTGAATACCCCAGTGATTTTTGCTCTCTGCTAACCCCAAACGCAGTTACAATTACATCATCCAAAGCAGACATTGAGGCAGTTAATTCAATATCTACCACAGCTTCAGATTCTCCCACTTCAACAGAGGTTTCAAACCTTTCATAACCAATATATGAAGCAGATACTGTATATGTACCGGGTTCAACATTTGTAATCTCAAATTCACCATCGATATCGGTGGCCGCACCCTGCTGTGACTGTTCAATTAAAACATTCACACCCGGCAGAGCCTCGCCGGATTCAGCATCTGTAACCTGCCCTGTGACCGACCCAGATTGCGCAATAGCAACCTGGGACATAAGCAGTACCATTGTTATTAAAGTTAGTAACTTTTTAAACATCATGAGTAACCTCAATTAGGATTAATAATTAATCGTTGCCGAAGATTTCTGATAGAATCCCTTAATT